>JAGLMD010000026.1 GCA_023140175.1 Nanobdellota archaeon
GTGCAATATCCTATGACCTTAGACATTGATTGTCTCTTGTGCAAATTAGTAAATTTTATATAATTAAGAATTCTTAATTGTTATTAATGGCTAATAAAGAAGAATTATTATGTAGTATTCTGGATAATGTTTTAAGATCATCTATTCCATTAGTATCAGCTATAGATACTAAACAATATGCAGGACTTTATACGCGGTTTCATCGTAGAGCTACTAAGGAGTATAAGAAATTAGGAGAGTATGAGAAATCTGATAAGTTTTTAGGGGCGTTTGTTGGTTTGTTTGAAAGGAGGATAGAGGGTGATGTTGCTGCTGGATTATCAATATTAAAGAGAGGTGCAATGATAGGGGAAAGAGAAAAGGTAATGAAAAAGGCAGTAGATTTCTTGTCTCAGGGATTTGCGTACCTTTTTGCTGGTATAGAAGTATTGCCAAAACTTATGATTGAACAGCAAAAAAAAGAATGGAGAGGGAGACCAGAAATATTGGAAATTTCAACAGGAATGGCAAAGGTTTATTCAGTAATGATCAGAAACATTATTGATAAATCGGGCAGTAAAGAGTTTGTGCCGATGATAATAGAAAAAATAAAAGATGTTGCTGATAATAATAGATTTTTCCCCGATGATGCCGGAGGAGCTTTTTTACTTAAAGTTGCACAGTATTATAATAAGATTGAGTGATGTTATAATATGCTTCTTTGTTAATGATAAAATTAATTTAAGTTTACTGTAAAATTATTGATAAAGTTGATGGTGATTCCGCATAGTTATTACTTCCTGAATAAAATAAAAAATCCCAATCACAGCAAGCTGTGGAGTATGAACTCAATTTGAGCAATCAAAGTAATATTTAAATAAAAGAAGCTAATATATTGATAAAAAGAGGTTTTAAATTGAAAAAGATTTGTGTTTTGCTTGTTTTAATCATATTTTCATTATTCTTAGTCCAGGCGAGTGGAATATGCGGAGATGGATTATGCGACTTAAAGATAGAGAACTACGAGAATTGCCCAAATGATTGTATCAAAGAAGAAAACTTTGATGAAAAGATAATGGGGGAATCCCAAAAATGTTATGTTGGCGATAAAGAAGTGGAATGCCCTAGAGATATTAATGATTTAGATAGGAGGGTTCTTCCAAAGCAGTTACAGCAGGATATGGGCAGTTATGTTTTTATAGTGCCTTTTTTGGCTGCAATAATTGGTTTTATACTTTTGCTAATATTCAGAACAAAGATCGCAGGAAAAACTCTGAAAGAGTATCTTTGGCCAATCAGATATTATATTCTTGGCTCAATACTGGTAGTAATTATGCAATACACTATTACATTTGAGAATCTTTTTATTTTAAGGTTGACACAAGCTTTGTGGGCATTAATGGTTGCTTTATCCATACTTTTGCTTGTAAAAAAGTATGATTTCAGAATGAAGAATGTAATAATCACAGGAGTTTTATACTGCTTTATAATTCATGGCTTGAAAGTTTCTATTAGGTTTTTCTTTTATGACAGGCCTGTTTGGTATCTTATTGATAGGTTTATTTATGGAAGCATTCTAGTGATGATACTTGCCTTAATTCTTGGTTTATCGCTTACGTATCTAAAAAAGAAGGGAGCGAAGTTATAGAAAAAAATTCATGATATTTCAATTTATACTATTATATCACTGATAAATCCCCAAAATTATATAAATTAACTATATTAGTTAATATTAACCAATTAAACGGGTAAAGAAATAATAATTATTTGGAATCCCCAATATAATATTTATAAAATATTCGGCTGTTTGCGCCATTGTTGCTGCCTCATTAGTTTTGTCACCCGGGTTGATTGCATTTATGAATCCTAACTTTTATAAATAACAGTCTAATTCTACTCCTTAACAAGATGTGGGCGTAGCTTGCCTGAATTGTTAGAGATTTTTGCAAATAATGGAGGCTAAGAAGAATGGGATTATATAAATATGTAAGGGAGGCTTGGAAGCAGCCCAAAAAAAACGAATTCTATAAGCAAAGACTGATTGAATGGAGAAAGGATTTTGTAACAATAAGGATTTCCAGACCGACAAGAATTGATAGGGCGCGTTCTTTGGGATATAGGGCAAAGCCAGGTTTTATAATTATCAGGCAGAGGGTTTCGAGAGGAAAAAGACAGCACCCTAAAAAGATGTATCATGGCAGAAGGCCTAAAGCAAGCTCAAGAGTAAAGAACCTTGATAAGAGCTATATGCAGGTTGCTGAAGAAAGATCTGTCCAGAAATATCCTAATTGTGAAGTCCTGAATTCATATCCAGTAGGAGAGGATGGAAAATCTTTCTGGTTTGAGGTTATACTTGTTGATAGAGCTAACCCGCATATTCTGGCTGACAGCAAGATAAACTGGATATGCAGCAAGAAAGGAAGGGCAGCTAGAGGATTAACTTCTGCAGGAAAGAAATCAAGGGGATTGAGATCCAATAAGGGCAAAGGAGCTGAGAAGCTAAGGCCAAGCAGGAGAGCTAACCTTAACAGAAGAAAAAAGGCCTTAAAGGATTAAATTTATTAATTCTTAATTTTATTTTTATTTTATATGGCTTTTGATGCTATTGGAGTGTATATAGTTCTGGGTATTCTTTCACTTAAGTTTACAGAGTAAGTCTTTTTTATTGACGCTGTAGCCGTTATCTCTATTTACTTCAAATAATCTAATTTTTTGTTAGAACTTAAACTGAGCATTCAAATTGAATTTATTAATAAATTCAACTTGTTCATGAGAAAGGGCCCCATACTTAAACTCAATTTTTAATATTGTAAAAATCTTTCTCACACACCAACATTTCAACTTCTTTTCCATTATTAAGAGTTACATTCTTATATTCATTTAAAGGGACAATTAACAGGTCTTTTACTTCAGTGGGCTTTAAGGATGACACAAAATGAGTTTCAACAAAATTATTTACGCTCCCTCCCTCTAAGCATGCTGCTTTTTCATGACTTTTAATCTAGAGAAATTCTCTCTTTCTAATTCTTCCAGCCTGAATGTTATGTTCTTTTTTATTCCATTTAGTCTTGGTATTATCAGATATTCCAGGGCATTAACTCTTCTCTTTGTCTTTTTTATCTCTTCTGCAAGTTTTTTCAGAATCAACTGCTTTTCTGCCAGTTTGATTAAATCAGGAAACAATTTCCTATATTTTACTATTGCGTTATCAAGCTCTACAGACTGATCAAAGTAGCCGGGCCATTGGTAGCTTATATCAAGGTTAGTCAGTTTGGGAATCTCAACACCCATAATACGATCAGAGTCAAAGTTAACATTTACGTCCTGAGCCAAGCCAAGAGACAATCTTTCGATATCTAGAGTGCCTTCTATTGCTATTGCATTATATAATGAGTTTTGTGCTTTTCCTAATTTATCTGATAGATTAATGCGAACTTTCTTTATATCTTTTAAGATTAAAAAGAATTCGATAATCAAGACATCTCTTTTTTGTTTTAATAGTTTATGGCCTTTTTCAGCCAGCTTTATCCTTTTTTTTGTCCTCAGGAGCTCCATCCTGGTCAGTTTGTAAGCAGGCATTTTATTTTCCGTAATATTTCTCAATGAATTTTTCGTCAATTCTCTTTAGCTCTTCTTTTGGCAATTTCGAGAGCAGACCCCATGCAAGCTTTAATGTCTCGTTTATATCACGTTCTTCGTCATAACCCTGGTTGACAAAGCTTCCCTCATATTCATCTGCAAAATCTAAGTATTTCTTATCAAGCTCTGATAATGATTCTTTGCCTATGACAGCAACTAAATCTCTAAGTTCCCGGCCGTGCGCATATGCAGCATACAGCTGATTGGCCACATCAGGATGATCTTCTCTTGTCTTGTCTTTGCCTATCCCTTTTTTCATCAATCTTGACAGGCTTGGAAGGACATCTACAGGGGGATATGTTCCTTTTCTATGTAAGTCCCGGCTGAGAACGAATTGGCCTTCAGTTATATAACCAGTCAAGTCCGAGATGGGGTGAGTTATATCGTCGTCAGGCATTGATATTATCGGCATCTGTGTCAAAGAGCCCTGCCTGCCTTTTATTCTTCCTGCTCTTTCATAGATTGATGCAAGGTCAGTATACATATATCCAGGATAGCCCCTTCTTCCGGGGACTTCATTTCTTGCAGCAGATATTTCTCTCAAGGCTTCACAATAATTGGTCATGTCAGTGAGAATAACAAGAACGTGCATTCCTTTTTCATATGCAAGAAATTCTGCTGCTGTCAATGCAATCCTTGGAGTGATGATTCTTTCTATTGCAGGATCATCTGCCAGGTTGAGGAACATTATAACATTATTCAGTGCACCCGAATTTTCGAATTCCTGTTTAAAGAACAAAGATTCCTCGTTAGTTATACCCATTGCAGCAAATACAACTGCAAAGCTCTCATTTTCCCCAAGGACTTTAGCTTGTCTTGCTATCTGGCTGGCTAATTTATTATGGGGGAGGCCTGCTCCTGAAAATATAGGCAGTTTCTGGCCCCTTACTAATGTATTCATCATATCTATTGAGGAAAGTCCGGTCTGTATAAATTCAGAAGGGTAATCTCTTCTGATTGGATTTATTGGGCTGCCATTTACATCTAATCTTTTTTCAGGTATTATTTCAGGCTGATTATCAATAGGCCTGCCAAGCCCATTGAAGATTCTTCCCAGCATTTCAGAGCTTACATTAAGCTTCATTGTTTCTGATATAAATCTCACTTTTGTTTTTTCTGTGTCTATTCCTGTTGTGCCCTCAAATACCTGCACAACTGATTTGTCTTTTTCTATCTCAAGAACCTGGCCAAGCCTTTCTTCTCCTGAGGCAGTCTTTATTTCTACAATCTCTCCATAAGAGACATTCTCAATGCCTTCTACAATAATCAGGGGGCCAATAACATTTGTTACTGAGGTGTATTCTTTTATCATTCTTTCACCTCTTTCGAATCTATCTTCTTCATTATCTCGCCGATATATTTAGCATACTCTTTCTGGTATTTCATTCTTGCAATACTATCATCTAATTCAGGATCCTGCAGGTTTGCAAGCTTGGCATCTTTTCTTATAAATGAATTCAGCTTTTTATGATAATACATTATTGTCTTCAGCATCATATATTGTTTTTTGGGTTCGCAGTATGAATCAACTTTATGGTAAGCATACTGCATAAGGAAATCTTCTCTTATTTTCTTTGTTGTCTGCAGAACTAATTTATTTTCTTCAGGCAGAGCATCAGGGCCAACTAACTGCACTATCTCCTGAAGTTCAGCTTCTTTTTGAAGAAGCACCATTGCCTTTTCTATTAATTCAGGGTATCCTTCACCTATGCTTTTGTAATATCCCTTTATCTTATCTGAATAAAGAGAATATGATGTAAGCCAGTTTATGGCTGGGAAGTGTCTTTTGTAAGCCAGTGGAGCGTCCAAAGCCCAGAAGACTTTTGTTATTCTTAGCGTATTCTGGGTTACTGGTTCTGAGAAGTCTCCTCCAGGGGGAGAGATAGCCCCTATAACTGATATAGTACTCTCCTGATTATTTAATGTAACTACTTTTCCTGACCTTTCATAGAATTCTGCTAATCTGGAAGCAAGATAAGCTGGGTAGCCTTCTTCGCCAGGCATCTCTTCAAGCCTTGATGAGATTTCTCTCAGGGCTTCTGCCCACCTTGATGTCGAGTCTGCCATCAGGGCAACATCATACCCCATATCCCTAAAATACTCTGCTATTGTTATACCTGTATAAATGGATGTTTCTCTTGCTGCAACCGGCATGTTGCTGGTATTAGCGATTAGAATGGTTCTTTCCATCAATGGTTTGTTCGTTCTTGGATCTAATAGTTCAGGGAATTCCATCAATACTTCAGTCATTTCATTACCCCTTTCCCCGCAGCCAACATAAACAACAATGTCAGCGTCAACCCATTTTGCCAATTGATGCTGAGAAACAGTCTTGCCTGCGCCAAACGGCCCGGGGATAGCTGCTGTTCCGCCTTTGACTAATGGAAAGAATGTGTCAAAGACACGTTGTCCAGAAACCAAAGGGTTAATGGGATTTAGTTTTGTCTTATATGGCCTGGGTTTTCTTACCGGCCATTTTTGCGAGAGGGTTATTTCTTCTATCTTATCTTCTGCCTGAATCTTTGCAATAATATCATCTACCCTGTGCTTTCCCCCATATATCTCAATAAGTTTTCCTTTTATACCAGGGGGAACCATTATTTTATGCTGTATCAATTCAGTTTCCTGGACATAACCGAGAATCTGTCCAGGGGATATATCTTCTCCTTGTTTTAATGTAGCTATGAAATCATGTTCCTTTTCTTTGTCTATTGAAGGAGCATCTATCCCCCGGGAAATAAAGTCACCAGATTTTTCTGCTAATTTTAGCAATGGGCGGCCTATGCCATCTAATATCGAGCCTAAAAGGCCTGGGCCAAGTTCAATGCTTAGCGGCATATCTGTTGTTTTGATCTCTTCTCCTGCTTTTAAGCCGGATGTGTCTTCATATACCTGGATGACAGCATTATCTCCTCTTAGCTGGATTATCTCCCCTGTAAGGTTAAGGTTGCCTACTCTTACAAGATCATACATCTTAGATCCTTTCATATCTTTGCCAACAACCACTGGACCTGAAATCTTCTTTATTGTTCCCATTAGATATCTACCTCTGAACCTATTGCTATTTTTGTTATTTTTTTTAAATCATCGATGTTAGAGAAATCATGAATTGTGTCCGGAAATACTATCAGATTATCATATTCTTCTAGTTCCGGCATAATCTCTCTAACATTTTGAGTTGCAATTATGAGCTCTTTTTTATTCACATTCTTCAATATCTCCTGGCCTTGTTTTTTATCAGCTATATAATGGCTATTTTTCACACCAGCAAGCCTAAGGCCGGTAGCGAACTCTTCATTTGCTAATACAATCATTGTATTATCATCCTCTCTATATCTTCCTTATCCAGGCCTGAAACAATTCCTTTTGCAATTATAAGTAAATTCTTCATTTCAATTTCTTTCTTTGTTATGTATGAGATTATCGGATAAGGGCCTATGTTGTGTTTTAAGTCATTATTCTTTATGAAATTATGATAATGAGACAATAACCCTTTCTCAAAGCTGTAATAATCGTCGTATTTTTCAAAATCAGCGAGAGCTTTTTTTAATGTCTCTTCATATTCAGTTGATCTGAAAACATCTATGAAAGATTTCATATCAGGGGCATCTATTGCTTTTTCTGTATCTACATTCTCTATATGCACGAGTTTTTTCTGTGTATGCTTGTCAAGGTTCCTTATCCTGAATTTCAGCAGGGCTAATATTTTCTTAATCTCCTTCTTTTTTCTGAATACCTCTTTTATCGCATCTTTGTCATAGACTCTTATCTTTTCAATAATCTCATAAGTATCTTTCATTACCTTTTTTTCAATTTCCAGATCGAATTCCCCTATTGTGTTATAGTCTTTTTCGAATAATTCCTTATATTCTGTATCTCTCAATACAACTTTCATATCTGCTATTGTCTTTGTATTGTGCAGGTGATTGAGCAGGGCAGGGTATATAGAGCCGGCAGGTACAAGCAGCTGCTCGTCTATTTTGATATCTGCAAATCTTGATCTGAAAAATGTCTTTATTATTTTTGATTCAATCAATTTTGTGTAGGCGTCAAAGACTTTCTGGAATTTTTTTGGAGAGATCTTCTTCATCTCTAATATGGTGTTTATCAGCCCTTCTTCTAAGGCCATATTGAATTCTTTGATGCTGTTCTTGTCAATCTTCTCAAGAAATGGATGATATTCAGTATCTTTCAATTGATTTATGAAATCAGAAAGATTTTTTGCTGCCAGCAGCTGGATAGCCCTGTTCTTATCAATAAGGCAGCTTGTCCTTGATATTATCCTGGCATTAGCATAGAGAAATGCGCTTTCTCCTGCGTTCTTTATTATTGATATGCCTAGGACTAGTGCTGTTAAAGTAGATGCTCCTATGACAATTGATGTTTCAGCTAACATTTTCAAATAATATCCTGCTTATTTTATGCCTTAAGCCCTGTTTTCCTGATTCTATGAATGTCTTGTAGCTAAAGTCGAATATCTCCTTGTCGTGCCTGACAATTATGCCATTGATTTTATTGTCTATCCTGATATCGGGGAAATGCTGCCTATATTCCTCAAAACTGCCAATAATTTCTATGTTATCCCTCCCTTCTATGAATTTCCTGATGAAGCTTATGTACTCGTTTCTCAACAAACTCTCCTTTGACTTTTCCCTGGCAGCATCGAGAACTTCATTGATCAGTTCTTCTCTAAAGTTCTCGAATTCTCTTTTTGCATTAAGTTTCTCTTCAGATAAAATTGTCCTAAAGGCCTTTTTTTCTTCGTTTTCAAGCTTTGCTTCGAGCTTTTTGATTTCCTGCCTGTGTTTATCTTCTATGCCGGATTTTTCTTTGTTGAATCTCTCTAGATTTTCTTTCATGAACTCTTCTAGTTTAGCAGCATAGCTATTTTCTATCTCTTTTTTCAATAGCCCTAAGTTTCCTAAGACCTGCATCTAGCCAAGCACCCCTAATCCTACCACTAAGAGTATCAATGCCACTATGAATCCAAATATAGCAGGAGTTTCACACTGTCCAGAAAAAACAAGGCTGGGAGCAAAAGCTTCCTGTGTTTTTGCACAGCTCACAATACCACTGGCTGCCACAATGCCTTGATAGATAGCAGATATCCCTGTCAGGCCCACAACTAATCCGGCGCCGAACATAGCTAGGCCTTGTTCTGTGGTCAATTCCCTGATGCTTCCACCCAGAAGGCCAGCGCCCATCAATATCAATAATGCAGTTATGAATGCATAGACTGTTTGGGTCTGGGGCAATGCCTGCAAGATGAGCGCATTCTTGAAATTCTCTTTTTTTTCAGCAACTGCACCTGCACCTGCTACTCCTGCAGCTTTTACACCTACTGCTGTAGCTATGCCTGCTATCCCCATTGCAATCGCAGCTCCACCGATTGCGAATACTGTTCCTAATGTAATACTCATTTTTTCCACCTCTGCTTAACATAATATTTTAATTATCTTTCCCTATCCCAAAGGGAACATATTTTTTTCCTGAGCCTTCATAAAATTTCTGAAAAAATTCAAGGAAATGAAGCCTTATAGAATGTACAAAGGCTCCCAGACCGTTCATGGCCATATTAAAGATATGGCCTATTACGAATATCAATACTGCAGCAATCGGGCCTATATATTTGATATCCCATGCCATCAATGTCATGAAATTTACAGCTAATGCAATGCCTGTTGTGCCTAGCGCCAATGCTGTGAGCCTTGCATATGAAAATAAGTCGCCGATAAATCCTGGAAAATTAAATATTGACAGTATTGAGGAAATTCCTCCTGCTTCTTTGAAAGTGAGTATTACTTGTGTAATCAGTGAAGCGGAGAGAAGGATGTATCCTGGAACTTTTAGATTTAGCATGAATGCCAGTAGTGAGAATACAAACATTATCCATACCCCTTGTTTCTGTAATCCTTCCAGGATTCTTGATTTTTTCATATTCTCTATCAGGCCGATTGTCAGGGCTGTAAGCAGATGCACTGTACCTATAATCAGGGAAATCATGAGCACTATCATCACTTGATTGAGTGAATCTATAAGTGCTGGTATGTTAAATCCCAGGCTCTGGAAAAAGTTTCCGAAGTAAGAACCAAATACTATTCCAAGCAATAATGTGAATGCACCAAACACTGTTAATATTATTCCAACATTCTTTGTTTTTTCGTTATAGCTTCCTTTACCTCTTATCAGTAAGATTCCTAATGCCAGTAAAATGAACCCATAGACAAAATCTGTTAACATGAATCCAAAGAAAAATGAGAATGTTATTGCTAATATTGGAGTAGGGTCAAATTCATTGTACTTTGGCAGGGAATAGAGCTCTGTGAGGGATTCAAAAGGCCTTATCATCTTTGGGTTATTTAATAATGTTGGTGCATCTTCTCTTTCATTGTAAGTAAGATAGTAGCCATTTGCCCTTGTTTTAAGAATATTGTTGAATTCTTCTATGTTTTTTGCAGGAACCCAGCATTCAAGAACTGCGAAGGAGTCTGATTTTCTTATTGATGAGAGCGCATCTACTTTTTCCTTCAGCCTTCTTAATTCATCATGAAGATAGTCAAGCACAGCGTGATACGCTATGTAAAGCCTGTGCTGATCTTTTAATATATCCTCTTTTTCGGCTGCCAGCCTGGTATTCTCTTCTCTAATCTTATCAATTATCTCTAAGGGTTTCTTGTCTTCATATGGGAAGGAGACAATATCAAAGCCTATTTTATGGAGAAACGATTCTATATTTTTGCTTAGTTCATGCTGGCATGTAACTATCAGCAGAGAAGTCTTTTTGTCAATCTCGTTTATTATTATCAGGGATTTTTTTTCTATCTGTTTTTTTATCTTTTCAATTGTTAAGTTATTCACTATTCCTACTATCTTTTTTAATTTTTCTGTATCTTTTAGCAGGGAAGTATTCATAGGAGGCATATATGCAAGATTCTCTATGAAGTAATCATTATTGTTTTTTGTTTCATCTATCCTCCCGATCTCTTTGATGTTTGTCCTTATGGTGTCTTCCACTATATCGAGGCATTCGTCTACTTTTGAAAAGAGCTCCTCTTTTAGCAATAATTTTCTTTTTATCTTTGTTATCTTTTTCTTGGAGAAGAACTCTTTTATGATATTTGGAGCAACCCTAGAACTGTAATTTTCGAGATTTTCTCTTACGAATTCAAGCCTTGAGTAGAGATTAAGGATTTTTTCTTCATCTTCTACTGGCTGAATGGCCTCTAGCTTATTCTCGGCCATCTTTATCTGGCAAACATTTTTTTCGTGCAATAGAGATATCGTCTTCTGAACCTTATCTCTAGGAATGATCGTGACTGACCTATATATCTTTTCTGGCTTAAACATTTTGATCCAAAAATTCCTGAAAAATTATATTTATGGCTTCATCAATCTTAGCAGCAGAGCTTTTTTCCAGTTTCTGTGTCTTTTCCTTGAACTCACTTATTGTTTCTAATGCTTGATTTTTTGCCTTTGCCTTTGCCTGTTTTATTATACTGTGCTTGCTTAAGGATAGTTCATATAATTCCATCTCATTTTTTTCAAGAATCTCTTTTTTCTTTTCTTTTAGCTTATCAATAAAGAGCTTCTTTTGCTGATCTAATGAGTCTTTATTCTTGTCTTCAAACTCTTTTAGCTCTTTGATAACAGAAATGTCCATTTTTACCTTATTTTTGACTCCCAATACAGAAAAATAATCATCAATGGTTTATTTATAAACTTTTTGAAAAACTCTTCAGGTTTTTCAAAGTCAAAAAAGCCGGGCTTTTTAGCTTTTTGAAAAACTTTTTCAGTTTTTCTAAACTTTTAAGCAGAGTTTGTCATTTGTGTTTTATTATATACTTAATCAGGTCAATGACCCTGCAGGAGTAGCCCCATTCATTGTCATACCAGGCTGTCAATGAAACCATGTTTGAGTATAGTGTTGTTGTCAGCTGTGAATCAAAGATACAGGAATGGCTATTTCCTATGATATCTGTCGAGACTAGTGATTCTTCTGAATATTCCAGTATGCCTTTCATCTCATTTTTTGAAGCTTTCAGGAAAAGCTTATTCACTCGCTCTTTTGTCAGCTTTTTTGCCTCTGTCCTTAATACGAAATTGACCAAAGAGCCATCTGGTGTAGGAACTCTTATGGCTGATGCTGCCAGCCTTCCTTCCATCTCCGGAATGACTTTTGTCACTGCTTTTGCAGCTCCTGTTGATGTAGGCACTATGTTCAATGCTGCGGCTTTTCCTCTTCTTAAATCATTGTGAGGAGAATCCTGGATCTTCTGATCTGATGTATATGCATGCACTGTTGTCATAACACCGCTCTTAAGCTTTAGGTTGTCGTGGATGATCTTGACTAATGGAGCAAAGCAATTTGTTGTGCATGATGCATTGCTTACAAGATTTTCTCCTTTGTATTCTTTCTCATTCACTCCGAGAACTATTGTTTTTACTTCTTTTCCACCATCTCCTTTTACCGGAGCAGAGAGAATTACTTTCTTAGCTCCTGCTTTAATATGCTTCATCATACCTTCTTTTGTCCTGAAGAAGCCGGTAGCTTCTATGACAACATCAATCTTTAGTTTTTTCCATGGCAATTTTTCAGGGTCTTTTTCTGAGAATACCTTTATATCCTGGCCTTTTGCCTTTATGATATCTTTGTAAGCGAACAAATCGTGCTTGAACCTACCATGAATAGAATCAAATCTTAGAAGATGGGATAAAGTGCCCGGGTCTGCCAGATCATTGATAGCAACGAACTGTATTTTTGGGTCTTCAATTCCTGCTCTCAGGACTAATCTTCCAATCCTTCCAAAACCGTTTATTGCAACTCTGATCATATGATTACCACCTCATTCTTTGTTTTGGACAATGGTATATTTAAAAGTTTTGGGGTAGTGGAGTGGGTAGTGAGTGACATCAGCGCTTGTTACACGAAGTATGACGCAACTCGTGAGGACTTTGATGTCCGAACGAGTGAGTAATATTGATAAAACGAACCGAAGTCCTTTGATGGGCTGAGGGAACACTGCTAGAGTATAGTTATAGGGCAAAAAGAGGGGAAAAATAATCGAAACCTATATATACTAATTAGTCTAATCTATGATTATGACAGACAATATTTGCATACCAAAAAGAGAATATAAAAGGTTAAAGAAAGCAGATAAAGTAGACAAAGAGCTACTTATGGATATAGCACAAAGTCTTCACGATATAAAGGAAGGAAGAATAGAGAGAGTTGCATAATTATTTTTTAGATAATTCTTCAATTAATTTTAGAAATTCTGACAGATATTTCCTTAGTGTATCTATTGTATCTTGCTGGTCTTTTTTGCTTGAGATAGCAACCATAAGAACGATTAGATAATCATCATAGACAATATAGTATATTCTTCTTCCTTTTATCTTCTTCTCCATAATTCCATGAACATCTAATGGTTTGCCTCTTGGATTGATAGCTAATACTTCTTTGATGAATTTGTCTATAATCTTCTGCTCTTCTTTAGGAAGCTTTTTGTATTTTTTTGTGAAGGTTGTTGTTCTGAAAACTTTGTAAGGCATATTTAGGATAAGAAGGACTAATATATTTAAATGTTTGCTAGACTATATTTTAGGGCAAAAAGAGGGCAAAAACAAGGAGAATTAATGGGGAATTCGATAGATGTTGCATAGAAATAGCCAAGGGGGGCTTTAATTCCAGTTTTGGAATGGTTTTATAGCACGACCAGAAATCTACTCATGTCCAATTGTCCCCCCTACATGATAGATATACTGACTTCATAATTTATAGAGAAGAACAATAGGTTAAATATCCATGAGATCTACTTTAGTGGACATTCATATAGCCACTTTGGGATATTATCAACGCTTTTTCGCAGGTAATTAATAAGAAACAGGGTTCGGCTTGCTAACCATCCCATGAAACCTAAAAGGGTAAACTGGAAATAAGCTGCTATTCTATCAAGGCTCCACTCTTTTAATTTCTAGATTATTAAAATGTTTATCATAACTAACTATTGAAGAACAGCCTTTAAGCAATGCTGTTGTGTAATGCACTAAATCAGAAATTTTTAGATTATATTTTTTACTTCTTTTTATAGCCTCAAAAAATAGGTTATTATTAAAATTAATTATCTCTATATTATCTGCCTTGTAAAACAGCTTTACCATATCTGTAGCTAATTCTTGATTCTTTGTTATTGTTGCTACTTTACTATGGCTTTCTAATAGGATCAAAGTGTTAATAGTTATATTCTCTTCTTCAATAAACTCTCGGCATTTATCTTTTCTGCTATTGTTAGTGAAAGCAAAAACAATAACATCGCTATCTACAAATTTACTCATAAATACCCATATCCATAGCTTCTATCTGTTCAGGTGTTAAATTGTGCCTTTTGGTTTTATCAGCTTCTCTGAACAATCTTTTGAATTGATTTACGTTCTGTGTATTCAATTTATTTTGGGCTTCTAAATTTGCTACAGATTGTTTTAATAATATGTTTATAGCATCCCTTTTGTCTTTTAGCTCATGCTCTATCTTAAAATGCTCTATTTCCTTGTTTATTTCCTTTGGTATATCGAGAGTTATCATAACCATTTTACATCACCATATAGTATAGTATTGTATGATACTATATAATCTTTTCGCTTTTTTAGGCTCGTCTCTGACATAATATGGCGATGAATGTGTGTAAAAGATGTATTTCTCAGTCTGAAGATGTTGTTTTCTAAGAAAGTACACTTGAAGTTCCAGTGGAGTGTAGATAGGAATCTGGAAGTAATAAGATTAAAATAAGGCTGTTTTCAGCAGATTTCTTAGGGCTGTTAACCCGCTTCTTATTAATTACATTATGTTCTTCTAATTTTTAACTTATTAGCATATCTCATATTTAAACATAAGAGCCCCCCTATTTACAAAAAAGAAAAAAATTAAGAAATAAAAGAGGCAGTCCACTCTGGCATTTCAGGTGGATTTTGTGATAAAATTTCTCTCCATTTCTCATCTGTTAATCTGTCAGACATTGGATGTTTAAACTCATAATAAGTCATCACAGGACCAGCTCCGACTAAAATCCTTCCATCCGGAACTTTATAGGCAACAACAACAATATCAACATAGCCAACCCCCTCTTCTAAAACTTTACCACTATTTCCATCAGTATGAACATCTGCAATGATTGTCGTTTTCTGTGCTTTTTCATCAACATCTGCAATAACTCCTTTTAGTTGTTTTCCAAAGTATTTTATGAAATCATAGTCTTCCTGAGTCAAAGCATCATTCTCTAACTCTTTTTTTGAAATTTCTGCTAATCTTTCTAAAATACTTTCTAAACTTTGCAGTCTTCTCTTAGAAGTATCATCTAAAACAGCCATCTCATCTAAGCCATTAATAGTCATTCTTGTTAATGCTAATAGCCTATTATAAAATTCTGGAACCGGTTCAACATAGCCAACTACCTCAGGTTCTATTTGTACACTTGTTGTTCCTGCCATTGTATAACTTTGTTTAGCATACAAAATTGTGTCATGCCTTAACTCAGCCCAGGAAGCTAAAGCTGTTGTTAATCCCTTATCCTGCCATGCTTCAGTCTGCATAAAAGTGGGATAGCCATTATCAAACTCTTTCAATAATGGTTTTAAGGAATAAAGCCATGCCCAATATAGGTTTTTATTCCATTCCTCAACACTAAATCCATTGAATTCTTCTTCTAATTCAGCAAACTTTTCATCATATTTTTCATATTGGTCATCTCCTGACTCTGTTATTAGTTCTTTTGCCCTATCTGAACCTAGCAAAGCCATGACATCCAATCCTCTTGGGAAAACTCTTGCCACGATGGATCCAGATGGAGTATCCACTAAACCAGAAGTAAATGGCTCTCCGTTCCAATTATTGGGAGTTAATGTAAAATGTTGTGTAACATATCCAAAAACTAAATTCTGGAACATATAAGAATCCGGAATAAATCTCTGTCCCATTAACCTAAATCCTTTTGTATTTTCTAAACACTTATCTGCCTGTTCTGGATTAAAAGGAGGAGCAACTGAACAACCTCCATCAACTGCAAAACCAGTTCCACCATAAATTGCAGGAGGATGGTATTCAGCTAATTTTGCTTTTAATTGTCCAACAGCATCTTCATCAAGGTCATTTGCATCAAAACTTGAACCAAAAACACTCTTCATAGATTCAATATACTCATAGGGTCCCAAATCATCTGACAAACCAACATAAAAAGCAGTCACAGCGTAAATTCTATCCCATTTATTTAGAATATCCTGATTTTCAGCTAAATGAGAAGCTGTTAGGCTGGCTTGCATTGTTTGGATTCTTGCTTCCTTTATTCTTTCATTTTCTGTAGGCAGGCTAATTAAATCTCCTTTTAATAACATGCTTATTCTTCCATGCCACATAAATGCCTTAAAGTAGTTCTTTAACTTTTCACTTCTTGTATAATGCCCTCTTGGAAGATATTGAGAGTAATCCTCGTTGTATTGAAATATTGGTGACACGCTAAAACCAGAATGCTTTTCAATTAGTTCTAGTTCATCATCCACATCTTGTTTTACAAAATCAGGAACCTCAAAAGTATAGGTATTTAGTTCTTCTTCTGAGAAAAAAGCTGTTTTATCCTGAGCCTGGCATTTCCAGTCTCTTTCTGCACATGGCCCCATCACCTGTTCTTCTGCGGGCTGTAATGAAGATAAAGCAACTGAAAAATAAGCAACATTGTTTTTTGCAGCTTCTTTTAGCTCACCTGCAGCAGAATTATAATCTTCGATTGATTCTTCTAATAGTTTTTTATCTATTTCCCAAATAGCATCATAAAACTCTTTCTCTTCTATCTGCCTTAATGTTTCATCAAACTGTATATGGTATAAGTGAAGCAGAGAATCTGTAGTAATGAAAATAGGAATCTCCCTGTCTTTTAATGTTTCATAGGGAGAAGTTATTGATTCTGTTTTTTCATAAAATGGATTTTTAATAACTACAAATCCATTTTTGTTTAATAAATCCAATGCTCCACTATTTAATTGAATTTTCCCTGAAAAATCATCGTAATTTGATATTTCAGCGGCTTTTAATGGCAACTCATATTGAGAAGCCTTTAATTCAATTTTAATCGGATCAAGACTATAATGTTCACTAAGTGATAATTTTTCTGTGTCAATTCCAGATAAAAGAATAGGCTCAACTTCTAAAGTTCCGGTAGCTGGATCTTCAGGCTCTTTTAAGTCTGGCTCAATAACCTTTTTAGTACAACTACTTAAAAGAAAAATTCCTAAAACCAACAGTACAAATAATATTTTTAAATGATTAAACTTCATATTGATTCACCTCTTTTTGGAAAGTTGATACTTTTTAAATAGCTGCCCATAACTTCCATTAAACTTAAAGTTATTAAAAGTTTCTATCGGAACTCCACCTGGTGTGTTACACAGATATACATAATAATGTCTCTTTGTCACCTGAAAAATAGCAATTCAATAATCCTCCGGCAACATTCTTTTTAGATATTGTAAGGATAAATAAAGATATATGGGATAAAGAAAAACAAGTGAAGTTAGAGAGGATAGAATCATGCAGCCTAGACCAACTTGAAACTGATAAAGATGGAAGAGAAGGGATTATTAAGCAATCATAAGTCAATCCATCTTGCTATAACAGTATGGTCTGTGTTCCAGAAAAAGTGTACATTACAACCTTCAGTCCGGCATTTTGAATCCACAATGCTCCATCCATATTCTTTTTTGCATTTTGGACAGGTAATTATTAGCTTCTCAACGCCTTCTTCATAGTCGATTTTATCTCTCAACTTATCATAGCACTTATTACATAGGCCTAAATTATAACCTGATAGGGCCTTTGTTGTGAATTCTTTGTTGCAGTTTTTGCATTTATTCATCTCGATGCCTCTTCTAGTTCATCTTCAAACGCATGCTTAATTATAATGAATTTTGGGTTCATTTTTATGAAAGCTTCTCATTGATTGCTTTAAGATTAAACAGGATAATCTGCTGAAGCACCTGGCCAAGCCTTTTATCATTCCTTTTCTTTGCCCCTTTTGTAGAAAATACATACTCCTCCAGCAAGCCTAATGGTATGTCAAGAATCGGAATATCGTTCATAAGCAGAAAATGAAATGTAATTAATCTTGTGGTTCTGCTGTTTCCGTCAAAAAACGGATGAATGTGCTGAAATTCATTATGCAAATATGCTGCAAAGCCAAATATTTCACGAAGCGAATGCTTTTTCTTTTCATTAAAAGCATTGTATTTCTTAAGCAATGCTGCTGCACCCTTTTCAATTTCAGAATAATGGGATACCTTATAATCTACATTCCCCTTAATCCAAACTTGATCATCCCTAAATCTGCCGGCAATCTTTTTTTTGTGCTGCATTGCAATGAAATGATAATTAAGTATGTTTTCTTTTGTAATAACAGGATCATCCTGGACATTCTGCATCATTCTCAAAAAGGCTTTCTGGTAATTTTCAACCTCATGAATAGACTCCATGCTCAACTCCCCGGGAACTACTTTGTCTCTAAGAAGTTTGAACATCTGTGCCAGTGTAATTGGATTGCCTTCAATACTTAAGCTATGGTGAATAAACTGAATCTTGTATGTTTCTGTCAATTCCTGGTACTTTCTTACATTAGCAACTCGAAGCTTTTTGAACTTAGAAAGCTCATTTTGAATTTCATCAAAATACTCATCATCTCTTTTTCTTGTTACTAATGGATGATGGCCATAGTATGCAGCTAGATCGCCAAGAAATGAATTGTATGGAACTACAGCTTTAAATGGCTTTCTTGAAAGCACTAATATAAAACCATTTTTTTCAAGAATGTTTGAAACCTTGGAAACTGTTTTTGCATTCATATCAATGTCTTTCATTCCAAACGATTTTTTTAAGAATGCCTTGCTCAAGTATTTGGCAACAGACTCATCAAACAACTCATTATAATTAACCCCGTTCTTCATGCAGAATTTCAGCATATCAAAAAGATGCTGATGCTTTGCATTCATAGCTGCTTGATACCCGTATTTATTTTTTTCAATGAGTTTCAGCCCTACAAGGGTGTCAAGTATTTTGCGAATGCGCTGATATTCTGTTTTCTTCTGCCTGAAAATCTTAACAATATCTATAGTGCCTTTTGGGTTTCCACTCTTGTACAATTCAACAAAGACATCATATTTTGTTACCATATGAACTATCTAATCAGTAATCCTTAATAAATCTTTCTATTTAGTATGAAAAATACAAAATAATTGTACTTTTCGTACTATATATCTTGACACATAATGAACTCTCTGTATAATGCACAAAAAGTAAAATTCTTGCAGAGCCATATTTCTGTGTCCGTATATAATTGACAGTAAAATTTACACTTGTAGGATTTGCTCCATATGATGCTGGACTCCATAGGCCGCTGCCCCAAAACTTCCCACCTTCTTTTTTTGGCTTCTTTAACTCTGGAAATAATTTGAAGAACTTCCCTGCAATGAATGTCCGATATAACTACACAAGTAAATAATCAATTCTTATGGCTGAACTTTCATCAGCCAGCATCCTTATTTTACTGGCTGCACATTTTGGTCAGCTTCTAAGTAATATTTATATAATACTTAACACTATCGATATGCTATTAGGAGGGATTTTAATGAACAAACCAATTATATTGGCACTATTTATAGTATCTTTAGTTTTATTACCTGGTTGTGACCTATTCTTTGTTGATGAAGAAATAAGGGACATTGCAAAATCAGGAGATTACTCTGACTGTGCAGGCCTTGATACTTCAGAGGATAAGAAAAGGATAGATAAATGTTATTCTTATGTTGGAAAAAGACAAGATGATCCAAATGCTTGTGCAGCTGCATCTGGAAATTACAGAGATGATTGTTATGAAGATGTTGCTGTTGACTTACATAGGGAAGATTTATGCAATAACATAAACTCTAAGTATGATAAAAGGGATTGCTTTACTGATATTGCAGTCTATAAGGAAGATCCTGCTATATGTGCAAATTTAGCAGGCAATGAAGCCAATATATGTTATAAGCAGTATTCTATCGATGCGGACGATTTTGATTCCTGCGCATTGATAACAAGTGATGGCGAAAGTGATGAATGCTATATCTATTTTGCAGTTGAAGATAGTAATCATGAACTATGCGGCGAGTTGAATTTAAAAACAAACAGGGACGAATGTTATTATGGGATCGCTTTAGCTAATACAAACTCTGAGTTTTGCGAATCAATAGAAAAAGATTCTAAAAAAGAAGAATGTTATGAGAATATTGAGACTATGTCTGAAGAAGAAGCCGGAGATTGCAAATATGATAGTGACTGCGATGCAATTTGTGAGGGAGATATAAAATGGAAAATGGGTTGTGATGCCAGGACTAATACCTGCATAAAGACTTTTGACTATGATTGTAAAGAGCAAAAAGAGAAATTTGCATCTTATGAGTTTTCAATGGTTTGTGCAGATGGTGAATGTGTTAGCAATGATGCTGAAATAGCTGCGATGAAGGCAGAATTAATAGCATTGCAGGCGGAAATTTCTGCGGAGTTCAAGGAATTAAATTCATATAGGGAGACTTATAAAAATGAAAAATATGAAGCACAGAATAAATGTTTGGACATACTTTCTGATGTTACAAATAAGTTCATAATTGATTCCGCACTCAAGATGGGATCAGTTATAGGAAGTGCTGTCAAGTATATATCTAAAGGGAGCGACATAATATCACATACGCATTCTTTAAGTATAAAAGATGATGAATTAACTAGGACAGTTTCAATGAGTGCTAAATTCACAAGTAAGTTTACAAAGGATGCTGCTGGTTATTTTGGGGATTATTCTGGAAAGATGACAGATAAACTATATAAACTGACTCAAGCTGCGAAAAGCGGAAATGAAATGACTACAGAACAAGCTGTTGAATTTTATTGCGGTTATAATAATTATTTAAGCGAGGTTCTTGATGCCACTGCTGAGCAATCGGAGAATTATCAGGCAGCATCGAAACTTTTAAGGGAAAAGATTAATGCTTTTCCTTAATTTTTTTGATTCTTGAACATCGGTTCAAATCTGGGCGGGGCTGTTAACCTTTCAGTAAAATGGTGGGTGGCTGATTTCACTGGACAAAAATACTGAAATCAGGGGGATAACCATACTGCAATCATTGGAATATTGTTGATATTACCGGCTCTATTGAGGCTTCAGAAGTTCATTGAAGGCTGGCGGGGCCAGATAATTCCAGGAGTTATTCTCATAATAGTTTTTAGCATCTGGACTGGGATAGAAGAACATAAAGAAAAAAAGAAAAAAATTGAAAGGTAAAAGATGAAAAAAATATTTGTTTAGCTCATGCAAAACAGGATTCTTCTTATTGCAAAAAATTGGGTGATAATGAAGCTAAAAAACGTGTTATTTTGGACTTTCGCTGATTAGTGGAAATATTGACATCTGTAGTGGTATTAATTATGATAAAGATGAAAAACAGCTATGTTATCCCTCTTTTGTAAATACATTATATTGGGGGGGCAAACAGTAGTTCCGATTGAAAATCTATATCCCTAATCTAATTTCTAATTATAAAATATATTCCCTCTATTTTTGCTGGTAAAATGCCTTTTTTTTCACCTCCCATTATGATGCCTACTGAATTAAGCCAGATTTCTAGCGGTTTAATAAGCTGCTATTCTATCAAGGCTCCACTCTTTTAATTTCTAGATTATTAAAATGTTTATCATAACTAACTATTGAAGAACAGCCTTTATTTTGCTTTTTTAGGCTCGTTTCCAATATAAAATCATTCTTTAAGAGAAATGGGATAAATTCTGCCGATTATTTGCCAAAAAAATGGCGTGTACTTTTTAAACACATGATTTGAGATAATGTCGGGAACAGATAAGGTGGTTATTTAGTGAGTTAGAACCTCGTTTAGCCTCCGAATAACCACCTAGTTCACACCACTTAAAGATTGGTTATATCTTTCTTATATGCAGAAAATAGCTCATTTGCTTCCATCTTAAACCATGGAGTGAATTTCTCCGGGTTTAGGCTTATGGCTCTTTTTAGCTCATTTAGGCCTATCCATTTATAATCTGAAACTTCTTCAGGATTGGGAATTATAGGATCATCTGATTTTCCAATAAGCACAGCGCATATTTCATTCTCAGAGCCTATCTCCTTATACCTGGCCTTATACCTGAATTTATACATATATTTTAATTTACAGGATATCCCTAATTCTTCTTTTAATCTTTTTTCAGCAGATCCGATATAATTTTCGCTTGGCCTTGGGTGGCTGCAGCAGCTATTGCTCCAGTACGATGGCCATAATCTCTTAAATTTGCTTCTTTGCTGAATTAATAATTGTTTCTTATCATTGAAAATAAATATTGAAAAGGCTCTGTGAAGAATTCCATCTTTATCATGACATTTTTCTTTTGATTTGAAACTAATTATATTATCTTTTTCGTCAACTACGATTATTCGCATCTCAAATGGTGAAATAAGAACCGCCTGACTCATTTAAGCACCCCCTTTGAACAAAATAGGATAACTACTTTGATATAAATTTTACTGAAGAAAAATAGCAATAATTCTGCATTTAGGATAAGTTTTTTCGATTTTAGGCTGTAAAATCAGTCAAAGTTTATCCCAAAAGCGCCGCAATATATTAGTAGAACCCCTTGCTTATTGGAATAAGAGGGGTGATAGATTTGTGGCATTAGGTAATCTTATCAGAGCTACCAGGCTCTATAGAACATTGCCGGTATTGATGGTAATGATAGTAAGCTCTGCATTTGCCAATCGCTTCTCAATAAAAATAATATATCTTGCTTCCATTTGCCTATTAGTCTATGCATGTGCAGGAGTGCATAATGCAATAAAAGACAAGGATTATTTGCTTCCTTCTTATTCAAAATTTATTGTATTTTCATTATTGATAATTTCAGCCATAATATCGCTGCAGGATATAGTTATTTTCTTTACGGCAATTCTCTGGATTCTGCTGGGTTTGATATATAACACCGCGGCAAGACATATTCTTTTTGGAGATGCAACTATACTATCCATTACTCATTTTGCTTTGCCTTCCTTAAGTACTTCTTTGCTTTTAGATGTTGAGCTTAAGTTTGCTTTATTTTTATCCGGGTTTATGTTTTTTACATTCTGGTTCATAATGCACAGCAAAAACCTTAAGGATGCTAAAGAGGATAAGCAAAGAGAGTATAAGACGTTAGTTACTATGTTTAAAAATGGCAGATACTTTACACTTATATTGCTGGATATTTCTTTTATATTGATGTTTATTTCATATTTCCTGTTTGATTTATCGATTAAATATTTATTAATTCTTGTTATTGTATCTATCCTGAATTTAGTTGTTATTAATAGGATGGTTAATAGTGAAGCAGGACAAGCTGTTAAGCTTATAAGGTTGATCATGTTAATATTTTTGTTCGGGCTTATTTTTGATAAAGCTAGTAATGATATTGTTGTTTTATTTTCATTATTCTTGGTTTTTATATCAGCGTTGTTCTTGATTCCTGATGTCATAAATATAACTAAGAAACGTTTTGTAGATATAGCGGGGCAATGAGTCTGAAATGATCTATAAGTCAAGGCTAAAACAGAAAATTAAGGTTTATGATACAACTTTAAGAGATGGAGAGCAGATGCCTTCTGTGGTATTTTCTCCTAAAGAAAAGATAATGCTAGCCTCAAAAATAGCAGAATTTGGTGCCGGTATAATTGGCATTATGCCTGCCGTATCTGATGAAGAGAAAAAGGTAACTAAAATAATATCGAATATGGGGCTTAAAGCAGACATTACTGCAGCGACTATGTTGAGGAAAGACCACATAGATATTGCAGCGGAATGCGGTGTACAAAGGATAATATTGTTTAGTTCGCTTTCTGATATACATCTTAATACTAAATTGAGGATAACAAGAGAGGAAAATATAAGGAAAAGTTTAGGGTTTATTGAATATGCCTCTAGCCGGGGATTAACAGTAGATTTTGCCGGAGAGGATGCGACAAGGACAGATATTGATTATGTTGTTGAATTTATTAATGCTGTATCAAATAAAATAGATTATTTTCTTCCTTGTGATACCTTGGGGATTTTAACGCCATTCCAGACCTATAATTTTATCAGGAAAATTAAGCAGAACTGCAGATGTAAAATTGGCTTGCATATACATAATGATTTTGGCCAGGCTACAGCAAATACTCTTGCTGGTTTGGAGGCAGGTGCTGATCTGTTCTCCGGGACTTTTAATGGTATTGGTGAGAGGACAGGAAATGCACCTATTGAAGAGGTGGTTATGGCACTTAAAATGCAGTATGGAGTTGATTTAGGCTTAAAATATAAGCTGATTAGTAATATATGCAGCTCAGTAGAAAGGTATTCAGGAATAGTGCTGCAGAAACATAAACCAATTTCTGGAAGGCATGCCTTCTCACATGAAAGTGGCATTCATGTTGATGGCATATTGAAGAATCCATTAAATTATGAGAATTTTAACCCGGGAATTATTGGAAGAGAGAGAAGAATATTATTTGGAAAGCATAGTGGTATTTGCAGTCTTAGATATTTGTTTGACAATATGTTCGTAGATGAAGAATTAATGATGATATTAAATGATATTAAGCAAAGGTCCCAAATACAGAAGAGGGCCTTTTCTGAAAGAGAGATAATTGATTTATATGGCCGCAAGGAAGTAGAATCGGTGTTGGTAACATGAAACTTAACACTTATGTAGATTATGCTGGATTGAGGCTTAGCAATCCTATAATTGCTGCGTCATCGAATTTAACAAAGACTGTTAAGAGAATGAAGAATCTGGAAGAGAGTAGTATAGGGGCGATTATTGTAAAAAGTCTTCTTGAGAAAAAAATAGCGAAAAAAGCACCAAAACCAAGATTTAAGATTATATCTAGTGGGATACATTTACTGAAATCAGATTCTCTCTATTCTTATGAGCCTTCAGACTGGAGTCTTGAAAAGTATGCAGGAGAGATTACTAAAGCAAAAAAAGAGTTAAGAATCCCTGTTATTGCCAGTTTGGCATGTATTACAGATGAAGGGTGGATGTCTTACGGAAAAGATTTAGAAGAAGCTGGTGCAGATGCAATCGAGTTAAATTTTTCGTGTCCGGTTGGGCCCCATATCTCTTCTGAAGATGATTTTATTGATAGATTAGTAAAGATTGTGAAAATGCTTAAGCAGGAACTATATATCCCTATTATCGCTAAATTAACACCCCAGCTTACTAACCCCACATATGTTTCTAAGAATTTAGAGAAGGCAGGTGCTGATGCAGTAGTAATGTTCAACAGGTTTTCTGGCTTGGAGATCAATATTAAGGAAGAGAAACCCATATTATGTGGATCTTATTGCGGTTATGGTGGAGCATGGCAGATAAATCACTCATTGCGGTGGGTAAGTGCTTCCTTTAA
This sequence comes from Nanobdellota archaeon, assembly GCA_023140175.1. Taxonomy (GTDB): domain Archaea; phylum Nanobdellota; class Nanobdellia; order Woesearchaeales; family WJIZ01; genus WJIZ01. The sequence continues at coordinate 25,104 of JAGLMD010000026.1, forward strand.
GGTTCTGGATGTCCCGATAAGTGGATCAGGAGGAGTTTCTTCAGCTGAAGATATAATTAAGTATATTCTTGCAGGAGCAACAACTGTACAGCTATGTACTTTAATTCATATGAAGGGGATTTCTGTGATTAAGGAACTTAATAAAGGTTTAAGGAGATTTATGATTGATAAGGGCTATTCTTGTTTAGATGATTTTAGGGGGAAGGTTGTAGATGATATAATACAGCCATCAGATATAGATGTTAGTTCTAATAATATGCGGGCTAGGATTGACCCTGACAAGTGCAATAGCTGCGGTATTTGTGAAAAAGTTTGTATGAATAATGCTATAGTGGATTTTCAAGTTAGCTCTAAGTGCGAGGGCTGCGGTTTGTGTGCTGAAGTTTGTGCTAATAAGGCAATTTCAATGGTGAATTAGATTGATAATTAAAGGTAAGGTATGGAAATATGGAGATCATGTTAACACAGATGTGATTATACCTGGCAGATATGCAATGTGTGCTTTATCTGAATTAGGAGAGCATTGTATGGAAGATCTTGATCCTGATTTTGTAAAGAAAGTAAGGAAGGGAGATATAATTGTAGCAGGCAAGAACTTTGGCTGTGGCTCTTCCAGACAGCATGCCCCGATAGCTATACAGGCTGCTGGCGTATCTTGTGTTATTGCTAAATCTTTCGCCAGGATATTCTTCAGGAATGCAATAAACATGGCTTTTCCTGCATTTGAGTTAGTTGAGGCAGACAGAATTGAGGAAGGAGATTATTTAAGGATTGATGTAAAAGAAGGGAAAATTGAGAATTTAACTAAGGAAGAGGATTATACTATCAAACCTATTCCTGAGTTTTTAATGAATATTTTTTCTTCTGGCGGATTATTGAAATATATAAAACAAAGGGGGGCAAAATATGAAAAAGATATTATTTGTTAATCCTGCTTATAAGGGGGATGTTTTACCTAAAGTTTTAAAGATACCGCCTTTAGCTTTGGCAACTTTAGCATCTTATACTCCAGATAATTATGAGATGAAGATAGTTGATGAGAATGTTTCTACTTTGAATTTAAATGAATGTGTTGATTTAATCGCAATATCATCTATGACCTATAATGCTCCAAGGGCTTATGAAATTGCGCAAGGATTTAGGGAAAGGGGTATTCCTGTAGTTATAGGCGGGATACATCCTTCGATGCTGCCAAATGAGGCTATCCAATATTGTGATTCTGTTATCATTGGAGAGGCTGAGAGTATTTGGAAACAAGTTATTAAGGACTTTGAGAATAATAAGTTACAACATTTCTATTATGGCCTAAGAACGAATCTTGAAAACATGTCAGTTCCACGAAGAGATTTGTTTGAGAAGAAATACAGAATCGATATGGTACAGACTTCGAGAGGTTGTCCTTTTAACTGCGAATTTTGTTCTGTTACTGAATTTAATGGGGGAACTTATAGAAGAAGGCCCATAAAGGAAGTGATTCATGAAATCAAAAGCCTTCCTACTAAAAGATTTATGTTTGCTGATGATAATATAATTGGAAGTGGAAAGAAATCAGAAGAATACTCGTTGGCTTTGTTTAAAGAGTTAAAGGAAATTAATGTAATCTGGGGTTCTCAAGCCTCCATTAATATTGCAGATAATGATAATGTTTTGAAAGCTGTCGCAGAAGCAGGTGGAATGGGATTTTTTATAGGTATAGAATCTTTAAGCGAGGATTCTTTGAAGCAAATGGGAAAAGGTATAAATCTGAAAGAGGGTGTTAAGAATTATAAGAACACAATTAAAAAATTACATGATTATGGTATTGTTGTCACAGGAGCGTTTGTTCTTGGAAATGATGGTGATAAGAAAGATATTTTTCAGAGGACTATAGATTTCATTTATGATGCTGACATTGATAGGGCACAGATAACAATCTCAACGCCTTTGCCGGGCACTAGATTATTTAAGAGACTTGAGAGAGAGGGGAGGATATTATACAAGAATTACCCTTATGATTGGAGAAAATATGATGTTTTTCATGCTGTCTTTGAGCCAAAGAATATGACTATAGAGGAACTGGAGAATGGATTCTTAGATGTTTATAGTTCTATAACTTCAAATTATTCTTCATTAAAAAGAGCTTTAAGGAGCTTGGTTAATACAAAGAATGTTTTATCTTCGACGCTTTCATATCTCTATAATCGGGCGTATGGAAAGGGTGTGTCTACACTTTATAGCAGAACTTGTTAAAATGGAAAATTATGATGTTGTTATAGTTGGCGGCGGGATTGCCGGGACAGGATTGGCTTATAATCTTAGCCAGATTTGTCCAAAAAAAGATATTTTAGTTATTGATAAGAATAATGAAGGAGGAAATGCTGGATATGGATACAGAAATGTTTTTAAAAATGTCATAGAAAAATATGATTTGCCAGTATACCATAAATACAAAGGTGTCAAAGTAGGATCAAATGATGAAGTATATTTTCATTTGGATGTACCACAATATTTTATTGATTATAAAGAAGTATGCAGGAAATTCATTGAAAGGTCTTCTGTTCTATTTAAGATAGAAGAGGGATTGAGTATCAAGAATGGTGTTTTAGTAACTAATAAAGCAGAATATAAGTTTAAACATTTGGTTGATTGTTCGGGTTCAAATCTTTTTTTAAAAAGATTGCATAACCATAATCTTCCTTATAGATATTGGGTAGGTAAAACTAGAGTTATAAAAAATAATAAGCAATTTAAAACAGACTATTATTATTTTTTCTTTGGTGAAGATGGATATCTCGAAGAGTTATATCCTTTAAAGGATAAATTATTACATGGGGATTGGCAATTTTCTAAACAAATAAATTATAAAAAAATAAAATTTTCAAAGAAAAGATTTTATCATAAAATAAGAGATCCCATTATTGAAAAATATGATTTTCTATCTATCCCATTGGGTCCTACTTTTCCATTTGTATATAGAAATTACGCAATTCTGGGAGATAGTTGCGGCATGGCCCCCCCTCCATCTGCACTAGCAATTGACCATATCCTGGAGAATTCTTCTGTATTAGCTCAAGCAATAAAAATGAATAATTTAAAGATATATGAAAAAAACTGGAAGAAGAAATATTTAGAATTCTATATTAAAACTCTTTCTTCTAAAATAGATAGATATCATTCTTCAGAAATAATTAAGATATTAAAACGATATCCTAAGCAGACACTAATAATGAACAGCCTAAAAAAATATCCAAATATTTTCTTATCAATGATGAAGAATATTGAGCATAGCGACAAAAAAGAAATAAAAAAAATTTTATCAATGTACCCGAAATATCATATTATTTGGGCTGTATATCATTATCTTAATCTAAAATTTAAATATTTATTTATGGACTTAAAAAGTATAGTGAATATTTAGAGACTTTAAATCTTTCTTTAATATTTTATAATTCGCTTTTTTATTGTATATATTATTTAAGAATCCGTTTAATATAGAGGCCGTATACAGGTAATCATCATATTTACTAATTGGCGGATAAACAAAGTTAAACAATATACTGTTCTTTTCTTTCTTATAATATGGAATGCCATAGCCAAATGCACAAAATATTTGCACAAGAAAATTTAGTTTCCCATCTATGGTTTTACCCTTATTTAGAACCATCGGAGCTATTTTTTCTGCACCCCTTACAAGGCATCTTAGTAAAAACTTTTTCTTATGTATTTCAGAGTAATGGGTATACACTATACCAAAAAACCCGTGTTCGGCTGGTGCTATTGGCACATTATTGAAAATAAATTTTCCAGATTCATCTAATTTTACTAAACCATTCCTAATAAAATCTCTGAATGAGTATCGCTTTGAAATTACCTTTATATTTTCTGGAAAATTTAGTTTTTCATATGTGCTTAATGGCTGTAATTTTTTGATAATAGGAATATATTTCTTTTCGATTCTTTTATTGATTATAATCTGACAATTCATAGGACAATCCTTGCACTTAAGTTCTGCTTCCAAATTTTCTCCAAATAAGGGGCTAATAATCCCACTTACTAATCCACTAACTATTGAGCCTTGTCCACTCTTTCTACAAAATAAATTATTTTCACCTTCTAAGATTATCTCTTTTTTTTCTTTGTTGAATGTTACTTTATTACTTGCAGAAATACCTGAACTTCTAAGATTATCAAATAAATAATGGATTACTAACGGCTGCAAAAACATGGGCACTTTTTTTGCTTTTGCCAAAAGCATATACCTCATGCCAACATCTTTTCCTATCTTATAAAATAATTCAGAAGTTTTATCTGATCCCAGTTCTTTTAACGTTTCTTGTTGAAGATATGCAAATATATCCTCAAAATGCCATATCTGCCTTTTTTTACTAGACTGTTTGCCATATTTCTGAGAAGTTTTATTATAAATTATCCCCGGCTTATCTATCCTTACAACCTTCGGAAAAAACAGCTTATTTAGAGTATAATTTATTATCTTCTTTCCAATTTCTGCCATTTTCTAAGAATAAATGAGGTTAAATATATATTTAACTCTCTTTCCTGATAACAATGCCTTTCTTTGTTATTTCATAGGCCTTGCTTTCTTTATACTGGTTGGTCCACCTCATCTTCGGGATAAAGATTCTTCTTTCAATTGCACCGAGCTCGAGAAAATCAAGGTTAATTATTCCATCAACCAAATAGGGAATATTGTAATAAAACCCGTGTTTTGAATCCTGCTGCATTTCAAGTATTAGTATGGTTGTCAATTCTTTTTTCCTAAGCATAGAAAATGCCCGATTTACCATCCTCCTTATGTTGACCTCATGTGATAAATTCAGGGATTCTGGACTAAAAGACGATGCAAAGAAACAGTTGAATGAATCTATTACAAGCCTCTTAATACCATTGTCTTCATTAATCTTTTGAAATAATTCAGAATAAACTTTTTCATACTCTGGATAGGTCATGCATTTTATTATTATCTTGCCTTCTTTCTCAAGTTTGCGGAACTCTGCTGCAAAGCTAAATTGTGAGACCATCCTGTCTATATTGCTTCTCGGCTCTTCAAGGCAGATATAAACACATTTTTGCCCTTTTTTTGCGCCTGTTAAAATAAAATGTAGGTTAAATATTGTTTTTCCCACGCCAGGGGGGCCTGATATGCCTATAATAGAGCTCTTAGGAATACCTCCTTCAAGCATATCATCAACACCCTTTATTCCGATTTTTTCTCTTTCCATGTATGTTCCGCCTTAAATCTTATTCTAATTTAAATTTATCAACCAAATAAATAAATACTGTTTTGGTTTCAGTCTCAATCTTCTGGCATGTGACCTTTGAGTTAAATTTAAGATCTTTTCTGAGCTCCTTAGGGATAAGGAAATATTTTGTTGCCTGGTTCTTGCCTCTTAGCGAGATATTTGAGCTGATATCAAGTACATCCTCTGAAAACAAATGGATATTCTTAACATGGCCCTTAAGATGTAATGCCTCGTCATAATCAACTAAAACCTCAAATATGACACTGCCTTCGTTAGTCGTTTTTGAATTTAAAATATTTCCCATAGTAATCCTTTCTTGTTAAACGTATATAAATATGATATTACACTTTTAAATAATAACAGTTTACTATATTAATGTTGCGCTTAATTTGGGATAAAAAAATCGAGATTATTATCCCATTTAAATAGTAAGAAAAGATTATAAAGGTCAAATTATGGACAATATAGTATTATGGGCACAATACTAAGTTCAAAAATACTGCCAGATGACAGGGTAAAGTTAAGGATTTGCCTGAATGAGGAAGAAGCTTTGTCATTGGGTGGATGTGTAAAGAATGTGCATGTGTTTAGTTCTGATTTATGCAAATATGAAAGTAGAGTTATTGAGAGAGGAAGGGATGGTGTAACTAAGCATTTTTTAGTGCCATCTAATCTAAGAGATAAGACAAAAAGATTATTTTTTGGAATTAAATGCCAAAAAATAGATATGGGGAATAAAGATTTGTATGTCTATGTTCTTAGCCGGGAGAGAAATATATTATTTTGAGCTTTTGTAGAAAAGTTTTTTATATATTTATGAACCAGGAAGATAGTTATGAGTATCTCGCTTTGTATGATTGTTAAAGATGAAGGAAAAGCATTGGCAGAGTTTTTAGGGCAGCATAAGGAACTAATTGATGAAATCATTATTGTTGACACTGGCTCTTCTGATAATAGTATAAATATTGCAAAGAAGTTTACTGATAATATATTTTCTTTTGAATGGGTTGATGATTTTTCTTCAGCCAGGAATTTCTCAATAGAAAAAGCAGGCAAGGAATGGATATTGTGGATGGATCCTGATGAAAAGATAAATGTGAGAGATTTTTCCAGGATAAGGGAGATGATAAAGAATAAGGGTTATCTTGGATATAGCTTTATACAGAAAAATTATACGAATGTCGAAAAGCATCCAAGGTTTACTAAAGAGCCTAAACATGGTTTTAAAGGATATTATTTGAGAAGGATATGCAAGCTTTTCCAAAATAAGAAAGGGTTAAAGTTTGTTTATCCTGTGCATGAAAGTGTAAAGAATTCTATACAGGATATTGGCGGCAGAATAAAGAAAACAGATATTGTTATTGAACATTTTCCTGAAATGAAAGAGAATTTTATTGAGAAGGAAAGATATTATCTGGAATTATTGAAAAAGAAGAAAGAATTGTTTCCTGACAGCAATGCTGAAAAAGAGATGAATACAGAGAAAAGTGTATTGGAGCATTTTTCTAATTGATAACTTTTAAATATCTCCATTAAATCCTTTTTCTTATGGATGAAGAAACACTCAATAATTACAAAAAAGCAGGCAAAATAGCCAAAGAAGCTTTGTTATATGGAAAAGGCCTAATTAAAAAAGGAGCTAAGCTTCTTGATGTTACTGAAAAGATTGAATCAAAGATAAAAGAGTTGGGGGGAGAATTAGCTTTTCCTGCCCAGATGAGCTGTGATAATACTGCTGCCCATTACTGTGCTTTTAGGGATGACCCTATTGTTTTTGAAGATCAGCTGGTTTGCCTGGATATTGGTGTTCATGTTGATGGCTGCATAGGAGATAATGCCTGTTCTGTTGACCTTTCCGGAGAAAATACTGAGTTAATTAAAGCAAGTGAAGAAGCATTAAAGGCAGCAACAGAAAAGCTTGCTTTAGGGGTGAAGATATCTGAAATCGGCAAAGCTATTGAAGATACTATTGTCGGCATGGGATTCCAGCCTGTAAGAAATCTTTCAGGCCATGGGTTGGCCAGCTTTAATATCCATACCAAGCCAACTATTCCTAATTATGATACAAAGGAGGATAATGTTCTTGAAGAAGGGTTT
>JAGLMD010000027.1 GCA_023140175.1 Nanobdellota archaeon
TTATTGCGGTAGAGCCATTTGCAACTACGGGGGCTGGCCTGATTGGAGAAAAGGGAGAAGCAAATGTCTTTTCATTACATGGAAGAAAATCAGCAAGAGTTGGTTTTGTAAGAAACATACAGAAAGAGATTGAGAAATACCAAGGGCTGCCTTTTACAAAGAGATGGCTGCTTGATAAATTCTCAGAACCCAAAGTTAACTATGCATTAAAGCAGCTAAAGCAATTAGAGATACTGCATGAATATCCACCTTTAGTTGAGAGAAGCAATGGATTGGTAAGCCAGACTGAGAATTCTTTTTATATTGGGGATGAAGTGATTCAGCTTACTAAGAAATAGGAAGCTTTATATATGATGAACGCATTCTCTCTTATGTTCCTCGTTTATTTAAATTTAGGAGGTGAATAAAGTGAGAAAACAAAAAGAAGTTCTTACTTGGACATCATTTGATGAAATGTCAGATTTTGTGGACAAGTAAGTTCATTATAATTCTATATCAAATCCTTTAGCTCAACTTTCTCTTCTTTTCCAGAATCCATGTCTTTTACTGTCAGTTTTCCTGATTTAAGCTCATTTTCGCCTATAACAATTACTTTCTTAGCTTTTATTTTATTAGCATATTTGAACTGATTACCAAGGTTTCTAGCCATTATATCTGTTGCGGCTGAATATTTCTTTCTTAGCTTGGATGCTATCTTTAGAGCTTCTTTTATTTCTTTCTCTGATACTGGCGCAATATAGAAATCTACATAGTTTTCTGATCCTGGTAATAAGTTCTTTTCTCTTAGTAATAAGAGCAAAGTAGCATAACCTAAGCCAAAGCCTGTTGCTGCTGTTTTCTGGCCCTGAAACATCTCAACTAAATTATCGTATCTGCCCCCTCCCAAAATTGAGCGGTATTTGTTATTGGAATCAAATACTTCAAATACTATGCCTGTGTAATAAGCTAAGCCGCGAGCTGTGGAAAGGTCAAATTTGATGAATTTTTTCTTATCTTCCAGAAGAGCCAATAATTGATTGATATCATCCAATGCTTTTTTTACATTACTATTGGTTGTCTTGATCTCATTTATGTCTTTTTTTAGCAGAGAATTTATCTTGTCTATATTATCAATGCCTTCTTTCTTCAATTCTTCTTCAAATTCTTTTTCAGAAATCTTGCTTTTCTTGTCTATTATCCTTATTGCTGATTCCAATTTATTTTTTGGAATTATTTCCAGCAATAAAGCCTGGAGAAGATTCCTATTATTCAATTTTAAATAAAAATCTTTTTCAGTCAGGCCCAGGTCAAGGAGACAGTCAATCGCTAATGATATTATCTCTGCATCAGCATAAATGCTATCTGCACCAAATAATTCTATACTTAGCTGGTAAAATTCCCTTGCACGGCCTTTTTGCGGCTGCTCGTATCTCCACATCCTATCCAATGAGAACCATTTTACTGGTTTTGCCAATGTCTTTTGGTTTTCGATGAACATTCGTGTTATAGGAACTGTCAGGTCGAACTTTAGGCCGAATTCTTCTTTGCTTCTTTTCTCTAAGGTAAAGATCTGCTGTTTAATCTCATCGCCTTCTTTTTTTGTTAGTAATGAGAGGGTTTCAAATGCTGGAGTTGAAACTTCTTTGTAGCTGTATCTTAGGGCTGTGGCCCTCAAAGAAGCAAAAATACTGTTCTTTATTGCCATATCTTCTGGATAATAGTCTTCAGTTCCTTTAGGTTTCTGAAATGCCATAGGTTAAGGAATAAGAGAAGGCTTATTTAAAGGTTTTGCAGAACTTGCTGAATTGAGGAATTCTGCCATTCAAATATGCTAAAAAACCAAAGGTTTCTGATTGTGGCATAATAAAAAGTTTT
>JAGLMD010000028.1 GCA_023140175.1 Nanobdellota archaeon
AGATTTATAGCCAGAGGCATCACATAAAGAACAAGAACCGTTAGGTACTGTTGAAAAAATATTAACACCTGGAGCGCCTAAGTCAACTGATAATGCTCCATAACATGAAAAGCCTGCCAGATCGTCATTATGGTCTGTTGCTGCCACAGCGATTACATTCGGGACATCGTAGCTTGATGGATAATGCGGATATTGGTCGTTATTGGCTCCATTATTGCCTGCTGCTGCAACAAATAAGATTCCTGCAGTATTGGCAGCTTCAATTATATCTTTTAAGGCTTGAGAAAATCCACCCCCGCCCCAGCTATTGCTCATTATATCAGCACCCATCAAGGTTGCATATTCTATCGCTGAGATGGCATCTGCTGTTGTACCGGAACCACCAGAACTTAAAAACTTCAAAGGCATAATTTTAACATTCCAATTTACGCCGACAACACCTATGCTATTATTGCCCGCTGCCCCTATTGTTCCAGCACAATGTGTTCCATGCCCATGATCGTCAAATGGGTCGCTACTATTATTATAAAAATCCCAGCCAAAATAATCGTCAACTAAGCCATTATCATCATCATCTAAGCCATTATTTGGCGCCTCTCCAGGATTTATCCACATATTATCTGCTAAATCTTCATGAGTATAATCAACCCCTGTATCAATTACAGCAACAATAACATTGCTGCTTCCTGTCTGTAAGCCCCAGGCTTCTGGTGCATCTATGTCAGCATCTGCTTTACCGCCAGTTTGGCCTGTATTATGTAATCCGTATAAGTTTGAAAAGTCTGGATCGTTTGGTGTGAGAATTGCTTCAACTATATAATTAGGCTCTGCATACTCAACACTTGCATGTTTCCTTAAATCTTTGAGTGCTTTTCTTACATTTTTTACCTTCAGAAGATGCAGCCTGTCTAATCCTTTAGCCTTTAAATACTTATTATCACTCTTAATTATTTTTTCATAACTTTTGATATTGCCCAGGTTTAATGAATCTATTTTTTTATTCTCTTTAAGCTTGACAATAACCTCATCAGAAACAAAATCTTCCTTTATAGAATGTATACTATAAGCCATGCTTGTCATCAATATAATAAAAATTACTGTAGATAAAAATAAAAATCTTTTTTTTATATTCTTCATCTGTTATCACCTTTTAATTCTTTAATATTTAAATATTTAATAGTAGCAGATATTATTTATTTTTTACTAGAGGATATATTTTATATATAAACTTTTTTGTTTAGAGGCACAAAAGATTTTCTGAGTGATAAATTTTCAAAAAACTCACCCGCCTGAAAATTCAATACTTTAGAGAGATAGGTGTTGATACCGTCGAGTGAAGGTACTTTTTCAAAGCGTTCGCGTTGTGCGGATATTATTTCCCCATACGAAAAATAGAAAAAGTAAATTAATCTTGTTGATGATTTTTTAAACATTTATCGGCAAATTTTAACATTCTTAGCAAATTTCACCTCTTTTAAACATGCTTTTTGTAACGCATACAATCCATTTCCAATGCAATACTAAGTGAATTATCACCAATAAACCCATAATAAGGCCGCTCCAATCATGCAGCATGGAAATGTTCTTTACATGTAATGTTCTATATGCTGAAACTCCGATTATTTTTACTAATCCCGGCCATTTAATGAGTCCAGTAATAAAACAAACAAAAAAAGATATTGCTAATCCAACATCAATCCAATAATTTAATTTTGTTCTATTCATTTTGCATGCCTTGTTGTTTTATATCTTCAGCAATATCTTTTATAATAGCAGGTGAAAATTTGTATTCTAATCTCATATCTTCCAACACTGTTTCAGTTGTGTATTCGCCCTTGAAATCAAATTCTTCAATAATTTCATTAAGTAACACTTCCGAATCTATTTCCCATAAATCAGCTGCTTGTTGTACGCTTAACTGCTTCATTTCACTCCCTTCTATCTCAACAGAATGATCATGTAATTCATCTTCTGCATGTGTCTTTTCATTTGAACTGCACCCAATAATTAAGAGCAATCCAATAATTACTATTAATCCTATTTTTTTCATTTTTATTTTACCTCCTTTATCCTCATTTAGATTTACTAAAACCCATTCTTGATCTAATGTGATTTCTCATCACTTCCTGATTGTTTTTAGTAACTCTCCATATTCTTTCTTATTTATCTCTCCAGATACCAATCTTTTATTAAGTATCTCTTTTAAAGTATTTCTTCCCCTTGGTTTTGAATTTTTTACAAACCAAATAATTAATCCTATTGTGAATATAAAAAATAATACTTGTGTAATAATCATGTATGTGAATCCATTTCCAAATCCGGTTCCATATGTCATTTTTACCTCCTAATCTATTTATTATATAGTTACTATAAATGAAACTATACTTATTATTTATTGAAACCATCAAAAAGCAAAGCTTTTTAGGGGGTTCCAAAAATGTTTCATTTTTGATAACTATGATATCTTAATATGTCGGAAATATACTACTAGTTTTTAAACTGGTGGACGAAGTCCTCTTTCCATTATGGAAGGTAGTATATTTCTGAGCACACTAAGAAATTCGTAAAGCAAATTTCTGGTGTCCCAGAAACGCAAAGCGTTTCTGAGGATGCTCAAAAACCACTTAATGTTCGTAGTGGCTTCAAACATGCCACTCTGCTTTAGCAGAGTGGTTTTTGACAAAAAATAAAAAAAGAAGGATTATCTCCTTCCCCTTCCTTGTCCTAATCCCGTGTTGCCATAATTTTCATCATGGCCTGCATCTGCAAAGTTATTCTGTTGCATCTTTTGGCCCATTCCTTTGCCCTGGCCGGCTCCTTGACCATTTCCATTGCCAAAGCCAGTTCCATCTTTTGGACCAATGCCGTTATTTAAGCCAAGTTCTGCCCTTAGTGCAGCTGCTGTTTCATAATCTCCTTTTTCTCCAGCCTCATGAGCCTTTACAAAGGTCTCGAAATTACTCTCCGTTACTACATCTACAACTCTTGGATTTCTTCCCTCTTCTGTCATTAATGCTTGCCATGCACCATATTCATTTGACTCAAATGCATCTTCCATTGCTTCATGTCTTTCTTCATCACAGTCGGGGCCCTTTACATTATAATCCCCCCTGTAAGCACTTACAAGAGCGGTTGCTGCGATTAAGCCAACGACCATAAGTGCCAACAGGCCAAATATTGTTTTGTTTTTCATTTTCTCTACCTCCAGTTTATTAGATGGTTCCTGAAATCTTTGATTTCAGATACCTCTTGATTGAAATCTTCTGTTTCAGCCCATAGTATCATATGGCTGAAACTATACATATTAATTGCTGAAACTATCGTTTGAAACTTGAAACTGAGTTTCAATATAGTGAAACTATATCTTCCAACTGCCCTGATCACATTAGGCCCATATACTTTGTTTCGATAAAAGAAAACTATTTAAATCGAAATGTACTATGCTCCCATATAAAGATATAATAGGTGATAAAATGAAAAAAAAGTTATATATAGCATTTTTTTTGATAGTTTTATTGAGTTTGGCAGTTTTTGCTGCTAGAGTAGCAAAGGAACAAAAAACCATTGATTTGACTAAGAATATCAGAAGTAATAAAGCAAAAGCAAGGGATGTGCATCCTACAAGGCAGATTGCAGATACAGTAACTATTAAAGATAAGCAGGATTTTAAAGCTAAAGGATGTAAGATTGTAAGGGAGTTAAGTGATTCTACAGTTATTGACTGTCCTAAAGGGTTGAGGTTAAAGAATGCAAGACCAGAGAGGATTTTTCATATTGTTGATATGGATTCAAATGCCCAGATTAGTGCAGATCTAGTCTGGCAATTACAAGACAGTAATGGTGAGCTAGTTACAGGAAAGACAACAAAAGTTGCTGTTCTTGATACTGGCATTGATTACAATCATCCTGAACTTGCATTAAGTTATGCAGGGGGCTATGATTTTATTAACAATGATAATGATCCGATGGATGATGATGGCCATGGAACGCATGTTTCTGGTACAATTGCAGCCTTAGGTAATCCAGCTTCTTTTGCTAAAGGTGTAGCTCCAGATGTAGAGCTGATAATGGGCAGAGTTTGTGCTTCTAATGGCTGTCCTGAAGGTGCGATCCTTGCTGGTATAGAATGGGCAGTAAATCAAGGCGCCGATGTTATCAGTATGAGCCTTAGTGGTGGAAACTTTGATGGTGTATGCGATGATGATAGTTTGGCTCAGAAAGTAAACTGGGCTTTTGCAAATGGCGTTGTTTCTGCTATTGCATCAGGTAATGAAGATAGTGGTGTTGGAAGTCCTGCATGCGCTTCAAGTGCTATTGCAGTTGGTGCTGTTAATATATCAGACAGCAGAGCTTCTTTTTCTAATTATGGTTCTGCTCTTGATGTTGTTGCACCTGGTGTTGACATATACTCAGCATATCCTTGCTATCTCGTTCCAAGAAGGATATCTTTAGATTATGGCTGCGGTCCAAAGCCATGTAACTGCATATGGTATGCCCGTATGAGTGGAACATCAATGGCTGCTCCCCATGTTGCAGGCGAGATTGCATTAGTAAAACAGATGCATCCTGAGTGGTCTGCCAGTGAAATCAAAGAGGCAGTTGAACAAGGTGCTGATGATATGGGTACTGCAGGCTATGATATTTATTATGGCTGGGGCAGGATAAATGCATTGAATTCTGTTGGATATTCATTTAGTTGTGAAGAAAATGCAT
>JAGLMD010000029.1 GCA_023140175.1 Nanobdellota archaeon
ATTTTTGTTCTAAACCTGAAGATTCGCTTTCTAAACAGAACGAAAACTCCCTTTCTGTATTTACTAGACAAACATTCAGATTTGATGCAAAGAACCACTACTTAATGATATCCTTAAATGTCCTTACGAGCCGGATTGAACTGAACACCCCATAGCCCCAGATGGTATGAGAATTCTGATGCTACTAAATGCGTTTCAAGAAAAAAACAAGCAGTTGTCTTTTCTATAAAAATAATAAAGTTTAAATATAACCTAAATGAGAGTTATAATAACCTAAATAGAGGCTATAATGAACTTTAAAAACTTTTTAAAAAACAGCAAGAACGTAAGAAAGATTTTTGGCAAAAAAGAGATAGAGATTATTCTAAAACAATTAGAAGGCATAACTTTAACTCAATCAGAAAAAAACAGATTATCAAGAGATATTAGGCCAAAGCTAAAAGTAATTAAAGAACTGTCAGAATTTAAGGATGAATTTGAATTAAAAAAAGATGCTGATACTATGGCTATTTCTGAAAAAGCAGTTAGTAATATGCTCGGGGATAAGCTTGGGAAAAATATTAAGGCAATAATGCTTTTCGGATCTCATGTAGATGGAAATGTTACTAAAAGAAGTGATATAGACCTCTGTGCACTTTTTGATCATGATATCTCTTTGAAAGAAGCGGCTCTTTTTAGGCTGAGGGTTTCAAGAAACCTTCCAGAAAAAGCAGATGTGCAGGTATTTAATGTCCTGCCTCAGAAAATAAAGAGAGCTATAGCAAAAAAACATAAGATATTATATACTGACAAAAATTTTGATAATACTGATTTTACTATAAGATATTTAAAGGATGAAGATTATTTTATTCGAATGCAGAAAATATTTGGTGAGGCTGCTTGAACCGGATAGAAGATAAAATTCTGGGAATTGAGCAATATATCATTGAACTAGGTGGAATATTACCAGATAGCTTAAAAAAATATGAATCAAATATTGAGAAAAAAGCAGCTTGTGAGAGATACTTTGAAAAAATTATTGAGTCAGCAGTTGATCTTGCTTTTCTTTTGATAAAATCAAGAAATCTCACATTACCAGAAGATGATATTGATGCTTTTAGTGTTTTACAAAAAAGCAAAATAATAACTGAAAAAACAGCTAATAAACTGAAAGATGCAAAAAGAATAAGAAATATTATTATACACCAATATAGCAGGATTGATGATGCTATTGTTTTTAAATCCATAAAAGAAGAGTTGAAAAAAGATATAAAAGATTACATAAAAGAGGTTAACAAATGGCTAAAATAATAAAATCAGACAGATCTGTAATTCCAGCATGTGATGTCCCAACATTAGATAAGCTAAAAGAATTAGTTCTTGAAACATATTCAGTAGAAGGAATAGGCGCTTACAAGATAGGCTTTGAATTAGTGATTCCCTATGGAATGAGAAAGGTCATAGAAACAATAAGGGACATAACAGACACCCCAATTATATATGACCATCAGAAAGCTGCAACAGATATTCCCGATACAGGCATAAAGTTCATGCGAGCATGCAAGGGAGTAAAAGCAGTCATCCTTTTCCCGCAGGCAGGCCCTGAAACAGAACAAGCATGGATAAAAGCTGCAAAAGAAGAAAACATGAATATCATTGTCGGCGGTGAAATGACCCATAAAGCTTATCTTGAATCTGATAATGGCTTCCTGAATAATGACATGCCAACAAGGGTTTATACAATAGCAGCAAACTTAGGAGTAACTGATTTTGTCGTTCCAGGCAACAAGCCAGATAAGATAAAGGAATATAAAGCATTATTAGAAGCAATGAACATAAAGCCAACCTTCTATTCCCCGGGATTGATAAAACAAGGCGGCTCTTTAACAGCAGGAGCAAAAGCTGCTGGAGAGAGATGGCATGCAATAATTGGCAGAGGCATCTACCAGGCAGAAGACATGGGCAAAGCTGCAAAGGAATTTGTTAAGAAGATAATCTAACTATATTTCCTTCTGTGATATCAACTTGCTATAGAAAGACATATTTACTATCTCTTCTTCTGTATCAACTATATACCTAATAACATTGCCTAAATGATCCGCTATAATGTTATTCTTTGAATTAGATACAAGCTTATATACTCTCTGTATCTCCTTATCGTTCAATCTAATAAATATGTTAGGAAAGCCTTTCATTATATGCCTTATACTTCTATTAAGCTCGATTTTGATAAAATTAAGAAGTTCCTTCACATGCACTATAGGTATCTTGCTCTTATGTAAATGCTCCGCAAGATAATATATATTATCTCCTATATTTTCCAATCTCTTGCTTATCAGAAAATAAAATGGAATTAAAGAAACGTTCTTTATTTTAGAAGAATAAAGCAGATTAGCATCAAGTAATGAAAGTGAGATAATTTTTGTTAGCAGATGAAACAACCTGTCAATCTCTTCCTCATTAGCCTTTATTTCGTTAATGTCCAATCCCTCCATTATATTTGATATAGAAAGCCCTATAATCAATCCTATCCTATAAATAACCTGTATAATATCAACCCTCGATTTATCGAGCAGAACATCAATAGTCATAGCATTTTTGTCTTCATAGGTAATCTCAGTGCCAGACATATGCTTTAATGTGTTAATAATGCCTGATCTTACATTTTTAATTGGCTCTTTCTTAGAGAAAAGTTTTATGTGCTCAATTCCAAAATAATACATCGCAAACAAAATCTGGTCTATACTTTCCTTATAGTCATCAACATTGATTGATATCTCCTTTATGCTCTTTATCTGTAAATCAATTGGAGAAATTACTAGGTTTTTGTCATTGGTCTCATTTATCACTACCTCATCCTTCTCACTAAGATTATTCTTCTTAACCCAGTCTTTAGGCAGAGAAACAGTATAAGTTGTGCCTGCTATGAGCTGTATTTTTCTGCTTACCACAGTAAAAGAGAAAGATCACAATTATATAAATATTTCTATTACTATATAGTCTATGTAGTCAAACAATATAAATACTCAGATTAATAAGCTTAAATGGACGAAAACCGGCTGGAAAACCAATTATTATCCATCAATCTGTATAAAGGGAGACCCGGCCAACTGAATGGCCAGATAGACTGTTTGAATGAGTTTCTTGATTATATGAATATACACTCGGCAAAAGAATATAAGTCATCTTTTAACGGGGGTATAGGTAGAAATGGGACCAATAATGAGGATGGTCTGATTAGCCGCATAATAGTAAAAGAACCAAATCCATTAGATAACAAGTTAAAAAGATGGATTCTTAGCCGATTCTACAACAGGACTTTCTGCCCTCCAAAAGATCTTCCGACAGATAGTATAAGCTTATTCGAACATATATACGAAGAAGCTTCTCGTAAGATAGTAGATACATCTAGCGAGGGAACTTCAATATATTTGACCTTGCCGGAAAATGTGAATGGCTCCATAATCAAAGTAAATTTAAGGCTGTATAAAAGCGGAAGATGGGGGAATGGCACCTGCACATTTACAGGCGGCAGTTGGATAAGCATGTCCCCGGGTTATGTAGGCCTTGAAACAGTATATTCATTAATAGGAAAAGCAGAGAATGAAAAATTTTTTAAGGCTCTTAATAAGATACTTAAAAAAGGATAAGTACTATTTCTGATTATATAATTCTATAAAAAACTATATAGTTTACATAGTATAACTATATAAAAATTAACTTCTAATATAAATAAGGTGAAAGAAATGAAAGAAGAAATTAATCCGGTCTTCATCTATTGCTTAGAAGATCATATGGAAGAATTCAGGGACAAATAAAAGGGGTGGGAAAAACCTTTACGTACATGGCTATCTATACCATTCCCCTTATTATTTTTATATTCTCAAGAAAGCGCCCGACCAAATCCTATAACTTAGCATTCTGGGGTCACTTTCCTTTTAAATTAATCAGTTTCTTAGCCTTTATAACTTCAACTCAATTCAAAGCTTACACCAAATATTTATATATAATATACATTAGTATCATCTAGGTGATGTTCAAATGAAAAAAACAATAACAATATTCTTGATGTCAATAATGGTATTAAGCATCCTGACAGGATGCACAGGAGTATTCATACCTGACACAGGAAGGGGAAAGATCAGCTTTGGCTCAAAGCTCGAAGCTTCCCAGGAACTGAAAAAATTCAATTCTGTAAAAGAGATTAAAGAATATATTGAAGAAAACTCAAAACAAAGCAGCTATTATAACACTTACTCATTTGGCCTTGCAAGAGGGGGGGACATGGCCATGGTCGAAATGGATGCAGCTGAATCATTGGGAGCTCCAATGGCTAAATCAGCACAAACAACAGGATCAGGAGCATCAGAATACTCTGAGACAAATGTCCAGGTAAAAGGAGTTGATGAAGCTGATTTCGTAAAGAATGATGGAAAATATATCTACGTATTATCACAAGACAAATTAGTCATTGTGGATGCATATCCTGCAGATGACGCAGAAATCCTTTCAAAAACAGAGATAGAAGGCAGGCCGGCAAATATCTTTGTTAATGGCAACAAGCTAGTGGTATTTAGCGTATTAGATGACGAAACATTCATAATACCTGAATTCGACTTTGTACCTAGAAGAAGATACTCACCAAGAACACATGCATATGTATTTGACATATCAGACAAGGAAGAGCCGGAATTAGTAAATGATTTCAATGTGAATGGCCAGTTCTTCCAGGCAAGGATGATAGGTGATTATGTATACTTTATAGCAAAAGATAGTGTTTACTATTATAATAATGTAATAGACATACCAGTAATCAGGGATGGAACAAGCAAGATAGCTATGCCAGAGATCTATTACTTTGACAATCCGGAAACTAATTTTATCTTCCATACAATAGCATCTTTTAATATAAAAGATGACGATGATATTAATGCAAAGAGCTTTATGATGGGCTATTCAAACAACCTATATGTTTCACAAGACAATATATACATAAGCTATCAAAAGAACCTGCCAAGGGTATTTTATGAAAAAAGCAACGAAGAAAGATTCTATAATATAGTTGCCCCATTGCTTCCTGACGATATTCAGGAAGAGATTGAAGATATTAAAGACAGCAATCTTGACCCGTATGAAAAGTGGCAGGAGATTTCATCAGTATTAGAAGACATGTACAACACAATGGATGAAGATGATAAAGAAGACCTTGTTGATGATATACAGGAAACGATAGAAGAATATGAGATACAATTAGAGATTGAAAGAAGAAAAACCATAATCCATAAGATTGGAATAGATGATGGAGATATAGACTATAAAGCAAAAGGCGAAGTAACAGGTTATCTTCTAAACCAGTTCTCCTTAGATGAATATGATGGAAATCTTAGAGTTGCCACAACAACCCAGGTTTGGACAAGAAGAGACACACAGCAATACAATAATGTCTATGTCCTAAATAAAGATATGAAAGTTATAGGTGAGTTAGAAGAGATAGCACCAGATGAAAGGATCTACTCAACAAGGTTCATCGGAGAAAAGCTTTATATGGTCACATTCAAAAGAATTGATCCATTATTCGTAATTAGCCTATCAAACCCAAGAAAGCCAGAAATCTTAGGCGAGTTAAAGATACCCGGTTACTCTGATTATCTGCATCCATATGATGAAGATCATATTATAGGGATTGGAAAAGAAACCTCAGATAACCAATGGGGAGGAACATCGATAAAAGGTGTAAAACTGGCTTTATTTGATGTATCAGATGTGACAGATCCAAAAGTAGTAGACAAGTATGAGATAGGAACATCAGGCACTGACTCAGAAGCACTAAGAGAGCATAAAGCATTCCTTTTTGACAAAAACAAGAATATCTTAGTTATTCCTATAAGAGAAGTCAAAGATCAGAAAAGATACGATTCGAGATATGGCTACAGGCAAAGAGTATGGCAAGGCGCTTATGTCTTCAGCTTAACACCAGAAGACGGCTTTGAGGTTAAGGGCAAAATAAGCCATTATGAAGATGACGAAGACTATAGATACTATTGGGGCTCTCCTTACGCAGTAAGAAGGTCATTATACATGGATGATGTCTTGTACACAATATCTGCAAAAAAGATACTTATGAACGATCTGGATGACATTGACGAAGAGATTAACGAGATTGATTTGCCTTATAAGGACAACAGGTATTATCCAGTCAGGTATTAAAAGAAATTTTTTATCCTCCCCTGGAGGATCTTTATTATATTTTTATCTTTATATATAGCAACATTTATCTGGTAGTTTATCTTGCTTAGCCTATCAAAAAGCTCGCTTATATCTAATTCATTTATTGTTGACGTGTTATTGTATACATCATTCAGCACCTCAAGAAACTCATTTCCATAAAAAATCTGCACTGCCAGATCATCATAGACATTCATCTCTGTAATACCGCCGACATTAGTATTTACTTTCATATTAGCCCCGAATTTTTCAAACGCTTTCCTTGTCCATTTATCCAAAGGTGTATTTCCATAACAAAGTACGTTGAAATCAATATTACATTCCCTTAGCTTATTAACATAGAAAAGCTCCTTTGCCGGCTGGAGAAGATAATTATAGCAATGATAAACAACCCATGTTACAGTTCCTTTCTTCTCCTTATTAAAGATAGCAAGATGATCTTCTTCCAGCCTCCTTAGGAATTTATGTAAGCTCCTTATATCTCCGAACTGTATAATAGAAGGAATATCAGCAAAGCTGTTGACATGGCTAAGATGATCCCTAAGCTTCTCACAAAATGTAATCTTCTCCTTTGCCCATTCATCACAAATATAATATTTTTTATTATCTTTTATAACTACCTTCTCTTCTAATAACTGCTGCACTGCCTTATACACTGAATGATAGCTGAAATTTTCTGAGCACTCCTTCCTTATCTTATTATGCAGACTAGTAAAATCAAGGCCTTTCTCCTTCATCATGGAGAATATGACTGCATCTTTTGCTTTTTTTCGCATTTTTTTCTAAATAAAGAAATTGAATTTCAGAAACAGGAAAGGCTTTTAAACCTTACGGAAAATGATTTTCTAAGTCATTAATACTATTTTAGTATGTATTTTTAAACTAGTTCTTTATGAATTTATCAGCGAAAAATTAACATTAATTAAAACTAGAGAAAAAGGATTAAAGACAATGAAAAAATTAATAGTATTAGCTATATTGTTCTGTATTAGCATCCCGTTAATGTCTGCTGAGAACTCAGAAGACAAGATTACATTTGATTTTATATATTCATCCCTGAAAGGGTTTAATGTGACCAAATGCAGAATTTTCTATCCCGAGAACTCATTTCTTGAAGAAATAAAAGCTAAAGAAGGCAATAAGATAATTAATGCAAAAACAAGGCCATTTATGCCTGTTCCGAAATATAATTCCCTGACAATGGACTGCATTAACATAAATGAGACAAACCCCATGCATATAATGCATGAATATGAAAAAATATTTTTCATCATACCAAAAAAGCCTGGCTTTTTATCAAAAATACCGCTAAATCTGCTTATCATGATTAATATCATACTGTTTGCGATATTTATCTTTGTAGACAGGCATAAAACAATCCAATCAAAATCTTTATAAGCCTAGTTAAATCCATTTGCTTAGGTGAAAATCATGGCAGATATTTATGATACTATAATAATAGGAGGGGGAGTAGCTGCTTTAGGTGCAGCCCTATACTCAGGAAGATTTGAGATGAAAACATTGCTCATAGGAGAGAATATTGGCGGCACTATTGTCAACACAAATGAAGTCGCTAATTACCCTGGCTTTGAGATGATATCCGGCATTGACTTAGTTGATAAGCTGCAGAAACACGCTCAGCAATACAATATTGAGATAATTAATGCAAAGGTAGAGAAGGTTGAAAAAAACAAGCAAAACTTTAATGTATTAACTAAAGATAAGGAATTTAATTCGAGAACAATCATATTAGCCACAGGAACAGGATGGAGAAAACTCAATATTTCTGGTGAGAAAGAGTATACCGGAAAAGGTGTCCATTATTGTGCTCTATGTGATGGTGCTTTCTACAAAAATAAGGTTGTTGCTGTAATAGGCGGCTCTGATTCTGCTGCTAGGGATGCCTTATTACTGGCTGAATATGCTAAGAAGGTCTACATTATCTATAGAAAAAAAGAGATAAGAGCTGAGCCAATAACAAAAACAAAAGTAAAAAAAAATGAGAAGATTGAGATTATAAACAACACAAATGTAGTGGAAATTAAAGGAGATAAATTTGTGAATAAGATCATCCTCGATAAAGAATACAGTGGCTCAAAGGAATTTTCACTAGATGCAGTATTTATTGACATTGGCCATATCCCCATTTCTGATCTGGCAAAGGACTTAAGAATTAACTTAAACGAAAAAAACGAGATAATGGTTGACAGGAATGGATTTACAAATGTTGAAGGCATTTTTGCTGCTGGTGATGTAATAGATACTGATTTTAAGCAGGCAATAACAGGAGTTGCAGAAGGCGTTACATCTGCTTATAATGCTTATAATTATATACAAAAACAATAGTTTTATTCATTTAGCAAATTTTATGATTAGAGAATGAGCCTGTTTGTCATAAGAAGGAATAGAATTATCTTCTCTTCCCTGAAACCATTTTATAAATTGCGTTTTCGACTATTTTTGGTTTTTTGATATATTTTAATTTGATATCCGGATCTTCATCTTCTGCAGTGTGTAAAGTGATATCACCTGCTCTGCAGAATCTGTCCCATAAGGAAATATCGTTGGAGACATTCACAATCTGAGAATATGGAACTGATTTTCTTTTAATATTTATGAATTTGAATTCATGAATAATGTGTGTTCTGAAGAAATAATATCTTGTACTTTTTAAGATGATTAGCTCTATTATTAATGGGATTATTGTGATTATTAATAAGACTGCTAATAGGCTTAGGATGATATGAGTTGTATTGTAGACAATGATTTTTAGTAATGTTAAGGGTAAGTAAAGGATGAAGAAAGCAATGCAGATTATGATTGAGATGAAGAGATTTTTTAGAATAGAAGGGATTATTGCGTTTATTAAGCTTGGTTGTAAGATTAGTAAAGGTTTTTGCATAATATTATGATTTGAATTTTAATATTAAAAATGTTTCTATTGAAGTTGGTATTTATTGTGATTTGTCAAGAACCGCCAGTCACAGACTGGCGGAACACTGAGAAATGCTTCGCATTTGGTGTCCCAAAAATCTTTGATTTTTGAGGATGTTGCTGCTATTTCGTGCACCAGGCGGTTCTTGAGTCTCTGAAATTCGCTTTATGAATTTCTGAGAAACCAGAAATTTGCTTTGCAAATTTCTCAGTTCATGCTCAGAAATTTTTCGCTTGCAGAAAGTGGATTGGCTTTCAGCCACTAGTTCAAAACTAGTGGAAAATTTCTGACATTTTAACTAATTATTTATATCAACGTTTATTTTAATCTCTTTATGAAGATCGCAGTTTGTGGAAGTGGAACTGTCTTGGATAAGGAAATAGCCAAAAAAGCTTCTAATATTGGAAAAGAGATAGCATTAAAAGGCCATATCCTTTTGACAGGCGCCTGTCACGGCTATCCAAATGAAGCTGCAAAAGCAGCTTTCAGAAATAAAGGAAAAGTGATTGGATATTCTCCTGCAAAAGATATTGAAGAACATAAAAATACATATAATTTTCCAGATAATAATTTCTCAGAGATAGTCTTCACAGGAAAAGGAATTCCTGACAGAAACCTTGATTTAATCAGAAATGCTGATGCAGTAATAATAATTGACGGGAAAGTTGGTACGCTAAACGAATTCACCATAGCTTTCCACTTAGGAAAAAGGATAGGGGTTCTTGAAAACACAGGCGGAATCTCAGACATGATTAAAGAGATTGCAGAGAAGATAGATAAGAATGGGGAAAAAGAAAATATTGTTTATGAGGAAGAAACTAAAGAATTGGTCAACTTCCTCTTTCGCAAGATTACTCTTTGAGAATCATCAAACCCAACTAACTTTGCCTCTAAATCTGCAGGCAGAACAATATTTCTATAAGCATAATGCGGCTTGCTTGGAATTTCCCTTCCTTGCCTCCTTATCAGAACTGTAAGATATACTTCACTTGGCCTTCCCCATTCATTAAGCTCGCTGATAGCGGCCATTGCTGTCCTCCCGGTCTGATAAACAGAATCAACAAGGATTATATGCTTCCCAGTTATATCATAAGTAGAGGTAGGAAATTCTATTGGTCCTAAGTTTTTTATTCTCTTGCTCATATCATCCCTCTGCAATGAACCATCTATACTGCCATGAAGGATACTCATCCCATCCTCAAGATAATTATCATTGTACATAGGAACCATACGCTTAAGCATGTTCACACCATCAAAGTATATGCCAAGTACTGCAACATTATCATAGTCTAGCTTATTCTCCTTGATAATATTTT
>JAGLMD010000003.1 GCA_023140175.1 Nanobdellota archaeon
CAAGTCCAAGAATAATATATTTTTTGTTATTGTAATGATAATGGGCGAGTTTACTCATAATCTTCAATAGATTCTGACTCTCCAACTGAGGAAGACGACTATAAATCAATTTCCTCAACGATTCTAGTTTTTGCAGATAATTTTTCTGCATATTTTCATGTTTCACGACTGACACCTCCATGTCAGCCCAATGATTCCAGATGTTTAGTCGACAACCCACCCCATGCGTATTCTATAAATGTTTGTATTTATAGTTACTAAGTAGTAGTAAAAGATATAATATTATATAGATTTAGCTTATTTAGAAGCTAATTGTTAAAAATTTCAAGAAATCAGAACAGCGTTAATAGTGCCTTCCTGGCCTGGCCTTGAGGTGACTTTTGCCTTTCCGAGCTCTGTATCTATTACTGCGCCTTTAGTTATGATATTTCTTCTGATGAAGTTCCTGTTTGCCGGGTTATCCACAACTGATTTTACCTTTACAATCTTGAAAGTCTTGTTCTTAGGATCGAGAACATTTGCATTTTCAGATGAGAATAATTTGATTTTTTGATTTTTTCCTTTAGTTCTTATCTTTCTCTTCCTAACTAGTTCAAGCTTAGTAAAAGTTGGATCTGAGCCTAGCTCATGAAATTTCTTTGAAAGAACAGATTTATATCTAGCGCCAGTAGGCTTTCTATTTGATCTTTTATGTGAAATTGCCATTAGTTTGGGGAATAATCGACTATTTATAAAGATTTTTATTTAAAAAGGATTAAATGAGCCTACGAGGACTAATACCATATAAGTTACTTCTTGGGATTTAAAGATCCGGAGGAGAAGAAATTATATTATAAAAAGGATTTTAGCTTGATTAGCTAACTCTTTTACGCATTATATTTAATTGCCCTACAAGCCTAGCATAAGATATTATTGCGTCAGTATTTGGTATCGCTATAAGTGGTTTTAGACCTAATTTTTTACACGAGGTCAAATATATTTTTAATAAATCCCTATGATCCATATTACTCAACAGTTCAGGTGTCAATTCAGAATTAGAAAATAAGATAGTGTAATAAATATTTGGTGAAATTACATAAATAAAATTCTTAGCAGTATTAAGATCATTCATTACCATATACTTAACCTGCTTTATTATTATGCGGTTCCCCACCTTATCCCAGTCATAATTCTTATTATCTTTACGTTTAAGGAAAAGTTCTTCTAGTTTTTTAATCAAACCAGAAAGGTAATAATTTAATTCTTCTGTCTTTTGATATGCCTCTCGGTAGTTCAGATTGAATGTCTCTTCAGAAAAATCAAATTTTTCTTCTTTTGCTAAATACTCTGCTAAACCTTCTAGTACTATCCATTGTAATATTTTAAAAAAGAAATTTCTTAAATTCGCGTATATATGAATTAAATCTTCATCTTTTGAGAATAAATTATTTGCTTTTGAAAATTTCTTGTAGAATTTGTTAAATCTTTTCAATTGTCTTTTTATAATATGTTTTGTTTTATTTTGTTTCACATGCCATAAATGAACACTTTCATGTCTTAACATTTCAGAAATTTGCCCTACCATCCTCTCCATCATATTAAAGATGACATCTTTTCCTTGATTCCGTTTTTCAACAGGAATACTGGCTACTTCCTTGGCAAACAGAATATTAAAATGTATATAAATCCTATTTTTGTCTGCATCAACCTCATCTGTCTTGACATAAGCAAGGCGACGCACCTCAGAAGACTCATTGATATATCTAAGCAATGCCTGAACTTGATCTTCTCCTCCCTTTACTTTAAACTTATGTGAGTCATCAAAAACAAGAGTAATGTGATTAAATTTAGTAAAAATTCTTTGTTCTTTAAGTTTTTTTAATAAAAAGGCTATAAATACTTTATTTCCTACCTTATCTAGCAGATCATTTGGAGATAGCCTACTTTGCCAGTATATTTTTAGAAGAGTACCTTCAACTTTTCCTTCATAAACTTTGTTTTTAAACCAATCAAATAAACCCATATTCTTTTCATAGTATTACATGTTTAAAAATTTAGCGGAGAAACTGAAAAAAGAATGAGCCTGCGAGGATTCGAACCCCGGTCAGTCGGTCCGAAGCCGACTGCACTATTTGCTTTACAGCAAATCCCTCAAAGAGATTTGAGGTATCCAAGCTATGCTACAGGCCCATATACTAGAATAAATTAATTCCGTTTAAAAAATTATCTGAGCTTTTCAGAATATTGCTGGTTTTCTGGAGAAAGTTCTGCTGCCCTTTTATAATATTTAATTGCTTCCCGGTCTTTTCCGATAGCATCTAGAAGCAAGCCAAGATTAAAGTATGCTTCTGCATAAGAAGGATTTATTGTGAGTGCTTTCTGTAAATATTGTGCAGCAAGTGTATAGTTCCCCATATTTCCGTATAATGTTCCGAGATGAGAATATGCAGGATAATAGTTTTCTTCAAAATAGATAGATGTCTTAAACATCTCTTCAGCCTGTTCATTATTTTCCATCTTCATATAGACTATGCCTAAGCGATCATAGGCCTGATAGTTATAAGGCTTAATTTTGAGGGATTTTTCTAGAGATTCTATAGCTTTTCCATATTGCTCTGTCCTAGAGTAAATAGAGCCCAGATTGTCCCATGCTGTGTAATCCTCTGAATCAATATTGACTGCGTTTCTGAAATGGATCAAGGCTTTGTCAAAATCATTGTTCCTGTAATAACATACTCCCAGATTGTCATGGGCTTTTGAACTATATGGGTTTAAAGTAATGCCCCTGGTCATAAGAGTAAAATCATCTTCCCAGAAAGTATTGTTGTAGAGAGTTAAGATAGAGAAAAAGATGATTAAGAGGGCAAAAATAGAGTAAATGAGCTTGCTTTTTAGCTTTTTTTCCAGATAGATGAAAAACAAAGAAATTAAACCGATAATGCCAAATGATGCAAGATAAAAATATCTTTCAGCCATTATTTTTTGAAGAGGCATTATGTTAAGGAAAAGGACCATAGTTATGAGAGACCAGCCTGAGAAGAAAAGAATGGCTTTATTTTTTCTGTATTTATAGATTAGGTAGAAACAAAAAATAAAGAAGATTATTGGTAAAATAAACCATGGCTTAAAGATTTCATAGACAAAATCAACTCTCCTAAATGGGGTGAGGCCAAAAGGCAGAAAAGTAAGAAGCAAGTATTGTAAAAGCACTTTTGGCATTGTTAGGAATGTAACTAAAAGAGAACCACCAGGATAATCTGATACTCTTGAAACTATCTTAAGGATAAAGAACCTGAAGAAAAGGAATAAGGCTAAGGAAATGAAATAGTAAGCTGAATTGAAGTATTT
This sequence comes from Nanobdellota archaeon, assembly GCA_023140175.1. Classification (GTDB taxonomy): domain Archaea; phylum Nanobdellota; class Nanobdellia; order Woesearchaeales; family WJIZ01; genus WJIZ01. The sequence goes on from JAGLMD010000003.1 coordinate 3,328, forward strand.
CTTTATCCCTTTTTTATTAAAGATGAACTCATAGAACAATATCAGTATGGGTAGGGTGAATATTTCTTCTGAAGTGAAGATTCCGATTATGAATAAAATAAGCGATGTATAGAATAGCTTTTTATCTTTTTTATCTCTGGATAAGACATAAAGATAAAAGGAGAGTAGATATAAAACCAAGCCGATTATATCAAAAGAGCCAGTAGCATTTGTAACACGGCCAATATGGATAGGATGAACTGCAAAAAGCATTGCAGACAATAACGCTAGTTTACTGTCAAAAAGCTTCTTTATTATAAAGAAAACTATGATTGAGATTGAGGCATGTAGTATTATTGAAAAAAAATGATATAAGATTGGATTTAAGCCAAAGATTCTATATGCGAAATAATAAAATATGCTTCTTACCGGCCTATAGATTCCATATTCCTCTATGCTGAAAGAAGATAATGTCCTGCTAAGAGTCCTTGTTCCTGGCTGATCTACAATAAATTTCTCATCGTCCCATACAAAATCATTTGCCAGGATATTAGAATAAGATATAAAACAAAGTACTAAGATAATAAGAGAGTATAGGATATTCTTATTTAATCTCATAGAAATAGAAGATAATACAATAATATAAAAAAGTTATCGCTTGAAAATATACTTGATGAAATGCTTAAATCTCTGCCAAAGAGTTAATTTCACATCATATACTTCAAGCTGCATCATGTTAGATTCGGAAAATTTAGTTTCTGCCAAGTACAATCTCCATTGAGCTTACCCTAACATCGCGGCCTTCCTTGTTCTTGAATTCCTCTGAGTCCACTTTTATGTCTTTTATACCCACAGATCCTTCAAGAAATCTCTTTGATGCTACCTCTGCTACGTCAACTGCCCTGCTTATGAATTTCCCTCTGGCTTTTACAATCACAGTATCTGCTTTCTTTGCTGTGAATTGCATCACAACTCCTGTGACATAATTCATAAAGGGCTTTCCACCGATATAGATAGAGTTGTCGTCTGTCATACTAGTTCACCTCCGTCGTGAATAGTCTTAATAGTTGCCTGATTTCTTAAGTCTTGTTACATAGCCGGCTATGATATTTCTCAGCTTCTTACAAGAAATATCAGCATACTTTGATACAACTTCCTTATTTTTATTAAAATCAGTATCGAATTTATCTGAATGCTTCTCTATGATCCTCTTTGACCATCCTTTCAAAATCTTTGATTTGATTCTTCCCACGTTACCACCGTTATTAAGTAGGAGTATGTATTCTTATTCAGTTTATAAAGGTTACTGTGAAATAAGTTAATAGAATATAGAAACTTTTAAATATGAATTAACTAGAGAGTTATAATTAAGAAAAATGGCCGAAAATATTGATGATATCATTGAGAAGGCAAGCAGTCCAGATATAGCCAAGAACGCAGGGAAAGCAAAGGCAAGTTTAAAATTTCGCGAGCATTACAGAATTCTAAAGCACTATAATATGCAGAAAGGAGGCAAAGGAAAATTTGATTTTGAAGAGCTAGCAGATAAGTTTGAGAAAGATAATTATAAACTTGAGCCAGAATTTGCTGAGAGAGCTAATCATGAGCTAATTGCGCATGGCCTGACAAAAGCAATAAATGCTATTGGAACTGAGTACAAGAAGGTCCTTGATAAATACACAAAAGAGAAAGATCCTGAAAAGAGGGCTGAACTCCAGAAACAGCTTGATTCTTATAGGGAGATAGGGCATAATAAATTAGGGATACACCCTGAACAACTTAAAGGAATGAAGAAGTCGGGATACCACCCTGATAAAGTTGATAGTCTTTATCATAAGATGGATGAAGCTATCGCAGAATTAAATAGGAAGGCTTTATTAGACCAGATAGGAGAAGAAGATGCTTATATGAATGCAGAAAAGCTGGCTGGTAGATTTAAATTCAATAAGACTGCAGTAAGGTCCATGGGTGCGAATAAGGCTAGAGAGATCTTACTTCAACATCACCAAGTCACTAAACTTTATAAAAAACCAGACCAGGTCAAAGCTTTCAAGGACATATATAAAGATACAGAATTATATATGGGCGAGGAAAAGAAGGCTGCTTAGAGTTTTTCTAATTATTAATTAATTTCCGCAATATTTAAATAGATTTATTACTTCTTAGTAATGATATGGTTGCAACATTTGAAGGTATGGGGGATATGTATGTTAAATGGGACTATGAAGGTAGTGATTATAATGGCTGGATTAATCCTAAGACAATAAGAGAAGAAGTAAAAGCAGCGCCTAATATAGGCCTTATAATGCCTACAGGCTTTAATACAAAAGAAAGATATTTCCTGCCTGATGTCCAAGTGAATGTGAGGGGAGTTGGAAGGTGGTTTTCTGAAGCATATAAGGCTAAAACATATATAGATAGTATAATAAATCCGGAGCCGGATTCAGATTTGGCTTTCTTTTATCCTAAACTAACTGAGTTTGCAGCTAAACAGGGCTATAAAGACAATTTGGAGATAAAGGGATTTGGTGTTGGATTTATGCCGGAAGATGCCTTGGCAGCTATTGAATTTTTGGGGAATGATTATGTTAATTTCCTGATTAGTAAAAGGCTATCAGAGATGAGCAAAAGAGAGGCTGCTATATATAATGTAAGTCCTGAAATTGTAATATTTCGTACTAATGGGCATGAGCTAGTACACAAGATTCAAGGATATAAAAAAAGAGCAGTAGAGGCTGAATTAGAGAATGAAATCTTCATGAAAGACTTCTTGGATTATTTGATTAAATATGTGTATGGCGCTGTAACATTTAATGATAAGAAAAGAACAGAGATTGCCAGAAAATTAAGAGAGATGAAGAGGATAACAGAAGATAGGATAAATAATATATACCGATTGTATAGCAAATATGAAAAATCGTCAGCCAATGTTCAAGAAAATTCTGAAAAAAGCCAGCTTGAAGCAATTGTATCAGACCTGATACAAAAAGCAAAAAATGAAGGAAAAACAAGCTATAAAGAAATAAAAGATTATGTAACAAAGAAACTTGAGGAGAGGTCTGAAGGCTATAAAGGAAAAGGGGATAATAAAGAAGAGCAGAAAGGAAAAGAACCTAAGAAATCAAGTAAAG
>JAGLMD010000030.1 GCA_023140175.1 Nanobdellota archaeon
TTTTCATGAATATATCTATTGATGTTTCTATATGCTTCATTAAGCTCCAATGGAGCCATTATAATCTTTCCTTCTTTCATCAAATAGTATCCCCTTCTTGATAAATTACCACTAGATGATGAAAAAATACTAATATATTTAAATACTTTGCCCTTTGTCCTTAAAATGGAAATTTACCAACCCCAAGAAGACTCTTTACTGTTAAAAAAGTATGTTAAAGAATATTCAAAAGGAATAGTTTTAGATATTGGCACAGGCTCAGGCATTCAGGCACAGGAAGCTGCTAAAAATAAAAAAGTTGTAAAAGTCTATGCTTTAGATATAAATAGAGAAGCTATTGAACATTGTAAATACAATATCTTCAACAAAAAAATAATATTTCTCTACAGCAACCTCTTCTCTGTATTCAGAAACAACCCTAGAAAATACCAAGGCTTAAAATTTGACACAATTATATTCAACCCGCCGTATCTTCCAAAAGAAGAAAGAGATAAAGATATTGCCTTAGACGGCGGCAAGCAAGGCCATGAACTGATCCAGAAATTCTTCTATGAAGCTCAAGATTATCTTAAACCAAAAACAAAGATATTGCTGGTATTCTCATCTTTAACAGGAAAAGACAGGATAGAAAAGATAATAAGAAAATACAGGATGAGCTTTAAAGAATTAGAAAAAAAGCATATCTTCTTTGAAGATATATATCTTTATTTAATTGAAAAAGATTAATTCAACAATCGACCATAACATTTATATATTGGTAGTGCCTAAAAGTTTATAAATACAATCATATTTACATACTAATATGGCATTCGTAAGAGCTAAGATAATAGGCGGAAAAAAGTATTTCTACTATGTGCAGGACTATAAGATCAAAGGCAGGACAAGGCAAAAAGTGATTAAGTATTTGGGTAAAGTAGTGCCTAAAAGTGAAGACATAAAAAAGCTCAAAAAAGAGTATTCTGAGAAAAAAATCCAGCAGATAATAAGGGCAGACTTAAAATTCACGCCAAAGCTTATCACCAAAGAGCAGCTGGCAAAGGCAGAGTCACTTAGACAAGCTTTCTTTAAAAATATAAAGTCTATGGGCCCTGCCACAAAAAGGCAGTTTATCAGGAGATTCAGGACTGCATACACATATCATTCATGCGCAATTGAAGGAAACACCCTTTCACAGGTAGAAGTAAACTTAGTTGTAAATGAGTATAGATCAGTAGAAGGAAAGTCCTTATACGAGATTGATGAAGTAAAGAACCACCATAATGCCATCGAGTTCATGGTTAATGAAAAGAGGGACATAAGTGAGGAATTTATAAAGAAGCTGCACGGAAAAGTGACTGCTGGTTTAGGAAGATATAGGGGAAACCCCGATATCGCACCTCACGAATTATACGACCCCAATTTTGTTGAAGGTGATTATAGGATAGACCAGAGATATATCCGGGGTGCTGCTTTTGTGCCTCCATCAGCTGATAAAGTCGTAAAAGAGATGAAAGGGCTTGTTGATTTCTATACTAAGAATAAATACATTCTGCACCCATTAGAATTGGCAAGTGTTTTTCATTATCGTTTTGAGAGAATCCACCCATTCTCAGATGGTAATGGGAGAGTAGGAAGATTATTGATGAATTTTATATTAGACATGGCAGATTTCCCTATGATTGACATATCAGTCAAGAACAGGGTAAAATACATCAAAGCCTTGTCACAGAAGAATTCAAAACAATTGATACCCTTCCTGATAAGTGAACTGAAAAACTATCTGAATGGATTATTCAGATAAGTATTTTTCTATCTTCAAAACTCTAAAAGATTAACTCCTGACAAGATATTCACATGCTGCTTGATACTGGTCTACCATCTGCGGTGTTGTCAAGCAATAAAGCAAGGCATTGCAGCCTAATTTCTTAATGCTAAAACACATTGTAGTTTCGCCAATATCCTGGCATATTGCATCTCCTTTCACATACCTTGTTGTTGGGTCCGGTCCTGTACAATAAGGGTCAGCACCAGTGCAACTGAATTTTACAGTATTATCAGAGTTAAAAGTCAGGATTCTTGCATAGTTGCTTAAAGGTATGATACAATCAAGGTCAGTCCCATCTGAATAAGCACATTTAGTCTGTTTCCATGTCCCGACCAAAGAACACCCAGATGATGTTGATTCAGGCTCTGTATCTGGCTTTGGTTCTGGTTTAGGTATTGTTTTCGGAGTAGAACCAGTATCATTAGATTGTAATTCAGCAGAATCTGCTCTGGAATCATCTGTCTTTGAAGGTGCGTCTTTATCAACTACTATCACATCAGTAGTGCAGCCAATTAAAATAATTGACAACAAGATTATTGAAAAGATTATTTGTTTCATAGTAATCTATCCTCAATATTAAAGATATTTAAATCTTTTGAAAAACGAAACGTGAATTCGAATATCCATAAAAGGAAAACTTAATAAGTATTATTTCCTTCTTCTGCCTTGTTGGGGTATATCCATGCGAAGATTATGGCTTTTTATTTTAGTATTTATTGTATCTATCAGCTTTACTTATGCTGTAGAATGCGGTTCTACTCCAACAGATAGATGTACAGTTAGTGTGGATACTAATTTTACGCCTGGCACGTATTTCTTACCTAATGGCATAGATATTGCCAGTTCGTATATAGATCTCGATTGCAACGGTGCTGCCTTAATTGGCTCTGGCTCTAACTATGGTATTCATATCAAAGGCGGTAAATACTACGATAACACAATCAGAAACTGCAACATACGAAATTACTCTAATGGTATAAGGCTGGAAAATTACTATGACAATTCTGACATAAACGACCATAAGATCCTTGACAATACATTAACTGATAACACTTATGGCATATACTTAGATAACATTGGCAATCGACCTGACATGAATAACAACATAATTCTCAGAAACACAATCTCAAGCCAGGAATATGATATATTTATGCATGGGTCAGATATGAACTCTAACCTTATCGCAGATAATAACCTGTATGGCAAAGGCATTTATTACGATTATACTAACTCAAATTCTGATATATTTTGGGATTCCACTAGCTGTTTCAATAAGCTTGTTTTTTATATTAAATAGAAAATAATGCTTTCATTTCTTTACAGCTCTCGCCGATCTCTTAACATCATCTTAAATCATTATAGCTGATATGATAATCAATACCTAATAATTCAAGCGAACCACCTCTACCCCCATGATATATCTGAATTGAAACCTTGTGAATATCAGAATTAGTACGTCGTATCACTTCATCAAAATCCCAGTCTAAATAAAAATCACTCTGACCCTTCTTCAAATTTTTCAATAAAATATCAGCTCTTCCTACATGACTACCCCCCCTAGATTGCTGATATAGAAAACAATTGATGTAGTAGTCATTGGCATTATTAACATCTGCTGTGAAATTTATGCGCAAAAAATCAAATTTGCCATCCTTGTCAGTATCTATATAATCATGACCCTTGATAGAAAGGTTTATAGGAGTCTTAAAATTCATGTCTGTGAAATCTAACTCGAATAATACCGGATTATCATATATTAGGTCCCAATTAAGTTTATTAATCCTAATGCTAACTTCATACTTTTCACTTTTAAACAATCCTTTCTGAAAAGGAATTCTGAATTCATTATGACCTTTCCTAATGTCAACTATCTCATGATATGATGGGGTGCCTAAATCAACAATCAGGTTATATTTGCCAGAAACCTCGCTTTCAATATCTAGGATTAATATGAACTCATCTTTGGTAAAGTAATATTTTCCGCTAGGTGTTTTGATGCCATCCGAATACTCAAAATCATATGAATTGAGAAGGTTCTGAAGTTTGCAGTCTTCATCTCCTTCCTCACAATCTACTTGCGCCTTATCAATTGGAAGAAGTGGCTTCTGCATTGAACATCCAACCAAAAAAACTAATAGAATCATAATACCTGTTATCTTCCTCATTATGCTTCTTTAGGATTCTATATTTAAATATTTTGCTAAAGATTACTTAAAGTGTGTTTAGCGAACCGACCCCTACAAAGTAGGGAGAGGGTAGTTATGACGGAAGGATTTTTCTATTTAGTTTAAGGATTAGGTTCAGTCTGGACTAATAAAGGAGAGAATAAAAATAATGGTGCAAACGGAATGTCTCATTCCGAGGTTTTCTTTTGAAAACCGTTTTGCGGCCATTATTATTTTTATTATCGACGACAAATAATAAACCATCAAGAAAAATCCTGAGTAATAATTTCGCCTAAACATCTTTTCCACGAATATTTATAAAGACATCTGAAAATTATAGTTTAATTCTTGAAAATTCAGTTTGTACTTTTTGTAAGTCTTAGAGGGGGCCTATCCGAACATAACTTCTCCCCAAACACTTCTATATTCACTTATCTTCCACCTTCATCAGAATGGATTACATATCATAACTCAAAACCAGAAAATAAACTAAATTCTCTAAATCCCGGATATGGTTATTTTATAAAATCATAATTTTCAAATCGAATTATTGGAAATAATCAGTTCATTTAGTTATTTAGATTAAGAAGGTATCCCAATAAGAAGTCTTAAACTGTGTGTAGATAAAATCAAGCAGCCCCTTATAGTATCTTAAATCAACATTAACTAAGCTCTTTTTCAAAGATATATCTGCTTTATTCATCGCTTCAAGATATTCTTTTCTCATCCTTCTAGAGATTACTAAAGGAGGATAACCTGCTAATTTTAAGATATGATTCATTATTACTCTTCCAGTCCTTCCATTTCCATCAGAAAAGGGGTGTATATTCTCAAATTTATGGTGAAGTATTATTGCCAAAGCAAGAGGATGCATTTCTTTCTTGTTTCCATTAACCCACTTCATTAACAATTCAAGGTCCGCCTTAACATATCTTACAGGCGATGGTTTGAATGGCTGCCCAAATATATGAATATCATGGTCTCTCAAGCCCTTTCTTTGGTCGATATTCTCCAGCAGCATATCATGTATATTAATCATCAAGTTAATATTGATCTTGGGCTTGCTATCTTCAAGATAATCAACTGTCTTCTTTGTATTGGTAAGATCGTTTACCTCCCTCAAAGTCTTATTTTTAGGTATGATATCTTCTCTGAAGAGCTTATTTGCTTCTTTTAATGTAATTGTGTTCCCCTCTATAGATGTGCTGTTAACAGCAAAATTAATAAGAAAACTTTCAAGTTTCTCTTTCTGGGTCAATCTATCCAATCTAAGAAATCTATGGTTGTAATGATGCTTAATCGCTTCAATATTCAACATTTGCTCCTTGATAAAATAAGGGCTATCTTTAATTCGTTTCTTTTTCATAGCTTCCAGATACTTATTTGTATCCAGAAACTTCTTGATAGTTTTGTAGGACTTTCTTATCTCTTCTTTATATTTTTTCTCCAGATGATCGATATCTATTTTTGAGATATCACTACCTAGATTACACAAATCTTTTATTATCACTTTTTTCCCATCCCTAACTGAAATCCTTAACGTATAATACTTTCTTTCTCCAACTCTCTTTACATGAATATATGCCATATAAAAAGAATAACATAACTAATATATAAACTTTCCCCTTACAAATGGAAAATGGTTATGTAAGGGGAAAAATGACTTACGACAGCAATGTGAATTTAGTAACTGGAGATGGGTTTTATAGAGAGTATAATTCATTGAATCAATTATGGAAAGTTTATAATGGAAGTAATTCATCTGGTAATTTATTGCAGAGTTATGTTTATCATCCAGTTGAGGAAAGGGTGTTGATACTGGGGAGGTTCAAGAAGTTATATAAGAAGAAGGTAAAGATCAACCAGTAGTAATTGTTGGATATAGTTGGGACGGGGTATATTCTTCTTTTCAAACCAAAAGGTTTATAAGTAAGAAATGCTTACTTTCTTACAGGTGATATGAAATGACTGAAATAGTAACAATGTCTTCAAAAGGGCAGATAGTAGTTCCAAAGAATGTAAGAGAACGGCTTGATATAGATGTAGGCTCAAGCTTTGCAGTTTTTGGGAAAGACGATACCTTAATCTTAAAGAAAGTCAAAGTGCCTAATGCAGAAGAAGTCTTCCAAAAGGTGCATAAATGGGGCTCTAGCCTTGCGAAGCAGAAAGGATGGAAAGAAAAGGATTTGATGAAAAAGATCCACAAGGGAAGGGGAATCAAGAGTGCTTAAAGTTGTTTTGGACACTAACATCTATATCTCCTCTGTATTTTGGCAGGGAAATCCATATCATACAGTCAAGAAATCAATCAGCAAAGAGATCGCTGCTTTCGTCTCTGATGATATAATCAAAGAGATTAAAAGGGTGCTGTCAAGGGACTTTGAACTATCAAAGCAGGAGATAGATGATGTAATTGATTCCATTGCAATGTTTACATATTTCGTTGCTCCAAAGGAGAAGATAGATGTTATAAAAGATGACCCATCAGATAATATAATACTGGAATGTGCTGTTGCATCTGATTCTAAAGTTATTATAAGCCAAGACAAGCATCTGTTGAAACTGAAGAAGTTTAGGGATATAGTTATTCTTAGCCCAGACGAATTCTTAAAGATTTTGCCGAAATAGGCGAATGGATATATACCATCAAATAGAAGAATGAGTATTAATAAAAAACAAATCTTTCCCCCATATTATAATAATCAATTTGTAGTGGGAAAAGGCCATATAAATTGTATCCTTCTTACGAAAAATTAGATAATGGGATCTCCACTACAATTTAATTTCATAATTGTAAGGGATAGTATATTAATTGCCTTGCAAATGATTTCGATAAATATCTGAAATTAATGTATTAACTATCCAGTGACCAAAAGTTTTATAAATAGGAAAAATATATTAGCAATAGTTGTATATAAAATACTATAAAGGTGGTAAAAAATGAAAAAAATAGTTGTTTTAATTGCGATAATTTCCCTTATTTCTGTAATATATGTTTTGGCAGATGCATCTGACTCTGCAGAGATGTCTGTAAGTGTAGGAAACTCAGCACCAACAGTAGATAACATCATAATTGACAGCCAGGATACCGGAGCAACAGTCAGTCCTAATCCAGGCACAACAAAGTCAGTGTCATTATCTGTAGAAGCTTCTGATGCAAATGGTTGGGATGATATAAGTACAGTCATATGCACAATAACAGGGTCAGTTGGAGATTCTCCAGTGACATTATCCAAAAGTTATCTTGACACTGACAGTGTAACAGCTACAGGCTCATTTGACATGGATTTCTACGATGCCTCAGGAACATACACAGTTTATTGTGAAGCTACTGATGATGGCGCAGCAACAGGAAACAGGCAGGAAAATTTTACTTATCAGACTGAGATTGCACTTATATTAGATTCTGCTACAATAGCATTTGGCAGCATGAGCCCAGATGAAACAGACACAGTCACAGGAGATACCAGCATGGCAACAACCGACGCAGCAACAATCCAGAATTATGGAAATGTTCAGATTGACGCTCAAATCTCTGCATCTGGACATTTAAGTGATGGAGGAACAGAAACAATAACAATAGATAATGCTGAATATCAATTTACTGCGCTTGGATTCAATGATCTAAGCACCACAGTTCAAACAGAGGCAGATTTGGATCTTACAGCAGGCTCAAGTTCAACAACTAATGTCGATTTTAGCTTTTATATGTACCACCAGGAACAGCAAACGCAGCTTACAGTACAACAGTAACTATTACTGCTGTCAACGGTTAATTTTTTTAATATTTTCTTTCAAAAAAAAAGGGTAGCTTCGAGGTAGAGGAAAAAATGAAAAAAACAATAATTACCCTTTCAATCATGCTGATTTTAAGCACATTGATAGTACAGGCTGCCGGCCTTGGAGTTGCACCCGCAACTCTTAAATTTGAAAACGCCTTAAAAGGTGCAACAACAGAAAAACAACTTATAGTCCAGAATCCAGGAGATGAAGCTATCTTTTTCTCTGTGACAATAGAAGGCGAGATTGAAGATTGGATAAAGCTCTCTCCAGAGGGAAAGATAGAATTAGGTGCAGAAAACGAGAAAAAGGTAACAATAATGCTCACCCCTCCAGCAGACGAGCCAAATGGTGAGTATGAGTCAAAAATATTGATAAGAACTGTATCTGATTCAGATATCCAGGGAAGTGGAGTTGGCGTGTTGCCGGGAATAGATGCTGAATTAATAGCTACAATAACTGATGAAGAGATGATAGCCGGTAATGTAGATAGCATCCTGACAAAAGATGAAGAAAAAGACAATCCCATAATATTCAGGATAAGTTTCGGAAATATAGGGAATGTTCCTGCCGAACCAAATGTTAAGATAGAAATAAAGAAAAAAGGAGAAGTGATAGACACAGTAGAAGAGAGATTAGAAGAAGTAAAAGCAGGAAAAAGCAAAACATATGAAGTTGAATGGGATACTGATGATCAAGAGCCTAATGTCTATTATACAGCTAAAGTAGATATATCACTTGATGGAATTCTCTTAGAAAGCAAAGATAACTTAGGATTTAGGATTACAGGCGAAATAGATGACGAGCCTGATGATGAACCCAATGACCAGGATGATAATAACACAGGGAATCCTAAAACCCTAGATGATGTAGATTCTCCATTGGCTGGCTTATTTATCATGTTTATTATCATAATTGTGGGTTTAGTTATATATTTGGGTTTAGTAAAAAAAAGAGGGTGAAGTCTCTTAAGGTTAGACCTATGTTGAATAAATACATAAAAAGATTTTATCTATTTATGATTCTCATAGTTATTCCGATATCATATTCTTTAGAATACAACATAGGTCTTGAGGAGGGCTGGAATCTTATTTCCATCCCTTTTCAAATTTCAAATAACAGCATTACTTATGTGCTGAGCTCAATATCTGGTAATTATAATAATGTTGTATATTATAATAGCACAGACAATGAATACCATATCTACGATCCAGATGATATAGCCCACTCTAACCTATTCAGCATAGATCATAAGCTTGGCTTTTGGATTGATATGAAAACCCAGGATATATTGACAATAAACGGCGACTATCCTTCCTCAACAACTATCTCATTAAAACAAGGATGGAACCTTATAGGATACCCTTCACCAGAAAACAGGACATTATCAGAGATAAATGGCCTGATTGATGATAAGGCAGAATTCATACTGGCATATGATAATCTGAGCTTTGAATCGTTCATAGAAAACAAAAGTTCCAACAGATTAGGTGTTATGCAGCAGGGCTTTGGGTATTTTGTAAAAATGCTTGAAAACAGGGATTTGGTGATAAGCAGTAATGGCCCTGCTATAGAGAGTATTACCATAAGCCCTGATGAAGATGCTGGTGCTGGTATACAGGTCTACCCAAAAGTCAATGATATAAAGACAGTTACAGTATCTGTTCTTGTTACTGATTTAGACGGCACATCTGATATAAAGAATGTTTCGATGCAGACTCCAAAAGGAAAGATTGAACTGGTAAAAGTAGGAAATATTGATTCAGACACAGCTAATTATAATGCAAGCTTTGATATGGATTATTATGACACTCCGCAGATTTACGATATAGATGTAACTGCCTATGATAATGATGATATTAAAGGAGTTGATAGCAAAAGCTTCGAATATCTGGAATTAGCAGCATTAATCTTAGATGCCTCAGCATTGACTTTCGAAAATGCAAACCCCACCCAATCTTCATATATCTGGGGCGACTTAGATATCTCAACAACAGGCAATGGAACAATCAAGAATGTTGGAAATATTGTTGTAGATGTAATGGTATCAGCTACTGATCTTACTGGCCCGGAAACAATAACAGCAGACAACACAGCATACCAATTCAGCACAGATGGCTTTTCAGCTTTAAGCAATACTCCGACAGCATATGATCTAAGCTTAAATCCTGCCAGTTTAACAGATATAGATTTCAGGCTTAATGTTCCTGCAGGTATATTGCCGGGAAATTACAATAGCGATTTTACAATAACTGCAACAAGTGATACCTAAATGAGAAAAGAAATGATATTTTTGATGATGATGTTGATTTTGCTGCCTGTAGCTATAACAGATCAGGCATCATTAGAAACAACTGTCTCTAATTTAGGCCCTTCTGTTGATGAGATAGACAGCACTGATGAACATTTAGATAGTGGGAAGCAGATCTATAAGACAGGTTCTGATAGGACAGCCAAGATTAACACTACTATAATAGACATGAACGGCATCAATCAGATAAGCTATGTAAAAGCATTCATTACCGGCCCCAGCACTATAGGAGAAAGTCCACTTACATTAGTAAAGATAGAAGACATTAGTGTCATTAAAGCAATCTATGCCGAAACATTCACACTTGGAAACGAAGATAGCTTAGGCACTTATACAATAAACATAACAGTGAGTGATGGCCTGGAAGAAGATTCAGACCTTCTTTCCCTTGAATATGTTTTAACCCAAGGAAAAACAATTACTGTATGCGCTTCAGGATGTAACTTTACTTCTATACAGGCTGCAATAAATGATTCTCAAATAGGAGACACTATATTTGTGCATAACGGCAGCTATGACTTTAGTGATGGTTCAGGCGCAGATTTCAGAGACAAGAATAATATCAAGCTTATCGGCGAAAGCAAGGAAGGAGTTATATTGGAAGGGAATTATGGCGGGTCTGGAATTATTATTATTGAAAACAATAATATCTGGATTGAGAAATTAACAATAAAATACGGCTATCAGGGAATATTCATTGATGATTCAGCTAATATAACTATCAAAGAAGTTATTGTTATGAACTCTACATGGGAAGGGGTAAGGGTGAATGTTTCTTCCGATATAGATATTTTGAATTCAGAATTCAGCTTTAACAGTGATAATGGTGTTTTCATCAGTGAATCTACAGGTATGCTTATAGATAATGTCAAATGCTTAAATAATTACTGGCATGGTTTTTCTATTTCTGAATTAAATGGAATAGAGATAAGGGATTCAGAAGGACTTAATGCCAGAAACCAAAGCGGATTTTATCTGTATAAGGTCAGCAACAGCAATATAGAGAATGTTAATGGAAGAGGGAATAATGAAGCTGGATTAGCTTTACAATCATCAACAAACAACCATTTTGAAAGGATTTTCTTAAACTCTGATAAGGTTGGTGTGAATCTGGTATTGAGCAGCCCATCAAACTCATTTTCAGACATCACTATTTTAAATGCTGCGACTGACGGCATTCAGGCATGGTCAGGATCTAATTTTAATAACTTCACAAACACTTTGGTTAAAGGAGCTTCAAGAGGAATTTATATTCCATCAGGAGAAAATAATAAGTTTGTTAACCTGAATGCTACTGAGAATACTTATGGTGCTTATTTCTTTACAGGCAGCGGAACAACCACCTTTAAAGATTCAAGTATAGGGCATAACACTAATACCGGAATATATAATGAGTTTTCAGTTTCTGTTGTATTAAACAATACTTTAGTAATGTCCAATCCTATATGTGATCTTTATAATGGAACTTGT
>JAGLMD010000031.1 GCA_023140175.1 Nanobdellota archaeon
AGGGATTCTATACTTTATATACAATGAAAAAGACAAAATTATATATACTTTAGCTGTCAAAATAATAAAATGAAACTGGGAAAAATAGAAATATTAGAAAAAGATCAAAATAGAAAAGGAGATCTCTTTGGACGATTAATGGCTGACCTTTTTCATACATTAGGGTATGATGAGCCCAGATTGAATATTCATAAATCCGGAAGAGAAATTGACATTAATACCGCCCATAGAACCGAAAATAAAATTGCAATTGCTGAATGCAAAGCCCATTCTAATCCCATCGGTGGTGCTGATATTAATAAATTTGTGGGTGTATTTGACGCTGAAAAAAGAAAACTGAAAAAGGATAAACTAACTAAATACTTCAGTGTGATGGGGTATTTTATATCTCTATCTGGGTTTAAAGAAACCGCAATTGAACAAGAAAACGAATCTGAAAATAAAAGAGTTATTTTAATCAAACCTGAAAAAATAGTTGAAGAACTAATCAAAGGTAGGGTATTAATACCTATTGAAAAAGCAGTATCCTCCTTACAGGGATTGGATTCACAGCTTATGCTAATTGACCATATGGATTTATTAGCTTACAATAAAGGTTGGGTGTGGGCGTTATACTTTTCGAATTCTAATGGACAAAAAAAATCTCATTTTGCACTAGTTCATGCGGAAGGAAAACCACTTATAAAGGATTTAGCCGAAGAAATAACTTCCATAGATGCTGATCTAAATAAATTATTTGATGGACTAATATTATTAAATGAACAAGAATCTACAGATGCTTTTCAAAAAAAGTTAAAAGAAACAGAGAATAAATATTTCAGCTACTTAAAAAATGAATTAGGTGAAATACAATTTGAAGGTTTACCTACTGATAAAGAAGCAGGTTCAGTGAAAGTTAAGTTGGAAAATATATTTATTCCATTACATCTAACTCCGAGTGAAAAAACAAAGAAAAATGAATTTGATATCAATGAAAATAATAGGAAAGGAGTAGGTGAAATATTAAGTAAACATCAAAAACTTGCTATATTGGCAAAACCAGGTGGAGGTAAGTCTACCCTTATAAAACGGATTGCGATTGCTTACGCATTTCCTGATAGGAGAAAAGAAATCAATGATAGATTGCCGGACAAACCTTGGTTTCCTATTTTCTTACGCTGCAGAGAACTTGGTGAAAAAGTATCTTTAAGTATTACAGATATAATCAAGAGTATTCCTTCAAGAGCTGAGATTTCTTCATGCACAGAGGATTTTTCAATTTTAGTTTCCAGAACTTTACAAACCGGGAATGCGATCTTACTTATTGATGGACTTGATGAAATTGCAGAAGACAGAAATAGAATTATGTTTGTCAATCAATTAAGAACCTTTATAGCCACCTATCCCACAATAAAGATTATTGTTACCTCAAGGGAAGCAGGGTTTAGAATAGTGGGAGGTTCTCTAGCAACATACTGCGAACACTATGGAGTTTCTAATTTAATTAGCTCAGAAATAGAAGAATTGAGTATTAAGTGGCATAAATCAATTATCGATGAATCTGAAAACACAATTAGAGAAGCAAAAAAAATAAGTGAAGTAATTATTGAAGATAGAAGAATAAAAGTCCTTGCAGAAAATCCCCTTCTTCTTACAACACTTCTTTTTGTTAAACGCTGGGCAGGTTATCTTCCAACTAAAAAAAGTGTATTATATCAGGAAATGATAAAATTACTTTTAGTGACATGGAATGTAGAGGGGCATGAACAACTTGACATTGAAGAAGCAGAACCACAACTTGCTTATGTCGCATACTGGATGACCAAAAAAGGCCAACAAACAATTACAGAAGAAGAACTTATTAAATGCTTAATTGATGCAAGAAAGCAAATGCCCGAAATTTTAGGATATACAAATATTAGCCCAACCGAATTTATTAAAAGAGTTGAATCTAGAAGTAGTTTATTAATAATGTCTGGCCATAAAAGAGTTGATTCAGGAAAAATCACAGCTGTATACGAATTTTTGCACTTAAGTTTCCAAGAATATTTAACAGCTAAAGCTATTGTAAAAAGATTTATTCCAAAAACGGAATCCGAAGATAAAATTGTAGATATCCTTAAACCAAATATTCAAAAGGAAAATTGGAAAGAAGTAATTCCTCTAGCGGCGGTTTTGTTAGAGAGGGATACAAAAGAATTGATTGAATATCTCATTTCGGAATCAAAAGTTGTTGCTTCAAAATATCAAAAGGGAACGAAAAGAAACGATACGTTAGTTCCTTCTTTATTGGGAAGTTGTCTTGCGAATGAAATTCAAATTAATCCTGACTTGTTAAATACTGCAATCGAGTGGTATGCGAAAAATACCTATTCAGTTAAATATAAAGTAAATACTGAGATTATACTTAAAAACAAATTTGGCACAGCATTTAGAAAAAGAGTGAAAGAATGTTTTTTTGAAAGATATGATGATAAATATTCACCTTCTTTAGGTTCGATATTAGCTGATATTTTTTTAACTGATTTGAAAAATCCCGAAGATAATAATACAATTCCAAAAGAAATATTAGTAGCATTAGGTAGTAAAATAAAAGAAGATAAATGCACTGCAATATTAGGTATGATGAGTTATGCATTTAAAAGACCTAGACGAGTCATAAGAAAGAAGTCAATCCCCTATCTAAATGAAATATTTAACCTCCTACTAGAACTTCTTAAAACAAATGATGAACATTATCATTTCTCTATCTGTTGGTGTGTTGCATGGTCTGGAGATGCAAATATTTTTCCAGATTCATTGAGGTTACCTTATGTAAATTACTTAATAAAATCATGGATAAAGTCGGGAGATTATAATATTCAGAGAATGACTGCTTGGGCATTGAGCCAAATAATAACGCCCACAATTCCAAAAGATGAAATTTTAAAAATTCAAAAACTAAAAGCTGCTATTCAAAAAAATTATCAAAAACCGGTAAATGAATTTGACAAGATAGTTGCGATATATTTGGGAACATTGATAGACGAAAAATGGAACAAAAAAGAAGTGACAGAAACATTTAAACAATATTCTAGATTTGGTCGTAGAAAATCAATTAGTTTTGTTCAGTTTGTAAAAAGATTAAACATTAACTTAAAAGGACAACGACAAAAAGAAATATAAAAATCATCATTAAATGACCTCCTCCCCGACTTAAAAGTCGGGGTATCCAGCTAGGGTCTTATGCTACTGCGTGATGCTGCGCTTGATTCTGGATATAATTATCTACAGTATCCACATCATTGTATCCTACAGTTGTAGCACAACCACCAGCACTCCAAAGATGACCTTGTGGAAGCCTAAGCCTGCTCTTAGGATGATTCTTAAAAAAATAATAAGCAGATGCCCTCTTAATCAGTTGCATTCCTCTTGATTCTGTAATGTTGTGGGACAACGTAACCCTCATATGAACATGGTCAGGCATGACAAAAATAGTATGTATTTTTATATTATGCTTGCTACATACTTTACGTATTGATGCTTCGGCAATGTTTTTTTGCTTGAATTTTCCGAACATTTTATATCTATACTTTGTTCCAAATTCAATGTGCCAGAAATTTGTGCCGATTTTGTGGCTGTAATGTTTTAGGTTTGTCATTTTCGTCCTCCTTGGACGAAAGCTAACGCTATTTTGATGTCAAGAATAGTGCGCTGTTTCGTCCGCAGAATATTCTGCGGCGAAGCCGCAATAAAATTATTTCTAAGAAAACGACCTAAAGGTCGGGGAATTAAACCCCTTTGCTCACTACGTTCGCATTAAAAAAACGCCGAGGGCGGGATTTGAACCCGCACGCCCATACGGACACAAAATATTTACAGTATTGTAAGCCTCATAAGAACTTTCAGTTCTTAGCAATCTTGCGCAATACCAGATTATGCGACCTCGGCATTCACAGATGAAAGAATGGTTATTTAATTTAAAAGATTTGTGTTTACAAAACTTTTAAATAGATAACTGAAAGTAGTATAATCTATGAAAAAAGAAGTGATTGCCTTCCTTATAGTAATCTTAGTTGTTCCTATCTGTTATGGACAATCTATCTATAATTCAGAAGAGCT
Source organism: Nanobdellota archaeon (assembly GCA_023140175.1). Lineage (GTDB taxonomy): Archaea > Nanobdellota > Nanobdellia > Woesearchaeales > WJIZ01 > WJIZ01. The sequence goes on from JAGLMD010000031.1 coordinate 4,081, forward strand.
GGATGTAAAGCTGATAATTGACGGCGGATTTGAGATAAAGAGAGAAAGTAAAGATGCTTCTATAAAATATGTGACTGTAAATTTTAGCTTCTTTCCTAAGGATGATTATAGACAAAGAATAATAGAACTAGATACTGTGCCAGATACAGAGATAGAGGGTAGCTGGATTTCCTATAGGTTTGATAATCCTAATTATGGAGAATATGAATTTGGGATTGAAGCTGATGTAAACTTAAAAAATAAGAAAAAAGAGATAAAAAACAAGATATCTTTTCCATTGAAGAGTATTCCTGAAGAGGCAACTGAATATACGCAGCCATCTCTAACTGCTGATTCTGATAACAATGAGATCATAAGGCTTGCCAATTCTTTAGCAGAGGGAGAGGATGACTTATTTATCGTTGTGCATAAGCTTGCAGACTGGACAAAAAACAATATACAGTATAACCTAAGCACACTAACAGCATCTGTATCTGAACCAGCAAGCTGGGTTCTTACGAATAAAAGAGGAGTTTGTGATGAGATAACAAACCTGTTTATAGCGTTATGCAGAAGCTTAGGCATTCCGGGCAGGTTTGTCTCTGGAATTGCATATACTGAATCTGAATTATTCAGTGAAAATTGGGGCCCGCATGGGTGGGCTGAGGTTTATTTTCCAGGATATGGATGGGTTGACTATGATGTTACTTATGGAGAGTTTGGCTTTATAGATGTGTCGCACATAAAACTAAAGGATAGCATAGATTCGCAGGAAAGCTCAACAAAATACAGCTGGCTTGGAAGGAATGTTGAAGTAAAATCAAGGGAGATGGATATTAAAACTGAAGTGAAAAAGTATTCTGGCATAATTGATAATAATATAGATATCATAGTTGAGTCTGAAAAAATAGAGATTGGATTTAATTCATATAATATGATAAATGTCAAGATAAAAAACAATAATGATTATTATGTCTCTGAAGAACTCAGCATCCATAAAACAAAGGAAACAATGGTTGAGGGAAGCAATACAATGAATGTTCTTCTTAGGCCGGGGGAAGAGAAAGAAGTCAACTGGATCATAAATATAGGAGAGCTGGAGCATGGTTATGTGTATACATTTCCTGTAAGTATCAGAACTTCAAAAAATAAGACTTTCAAAACAGTTTTTACATCTGAGTACAGTGAAGCGGTTTTCAGCAGAGAGGAGATCATAAGCCTGCTTAATTCAAGAAAACAGGAAAGAGAGAAAAAATATTCTAAGGATGTCAATATAAGCTGTGAAATAGAGAAAGAAGAATTCTATATTTATGAAGACAATAAGATCAGCTGCAGCATAGAAAACAAAGGGAATGTGTTCTTTGAGGATATGGAGATATGCTTTAAAGAGCAGTGCAAAAAACTGGATCTGGGAATTTCGCAGCAGAAATGGTTTGAATTTGAGTTTAATGAGCAAGATAGTGGGAAAAAAGAAAAGTTAGTAGAGGCAAGTGCTATAGATGCATTAAAAACAGAACTTATCAGTTACAATGTTCTTGATGCGCCGGAGATTAACATTACTGAGATGAATTATCCTAGAAATGTAAGGTATGTGGATGAATTTACATTGGAATTTCTCCTGAAAAAAGAGTCTTATTCTAACCCTGTTGATGTGGAGGTCACTATAGATCATGATGGATATGAAAAAACATGGCATATAGAAGAGATTGATGAGGGCAGGGTGTTTATGATCGATATGAAAGGAGGCAATTTAGTTCCAGAGAAGAATGATTTTGAGATTGAAGTAAAATACAAAGACAAGAAGGGGAATATTTATAATGAAAATGAACTAATCAATATAGACTTAGTAGATCTAAAATTTGGTGAAAGAGTTATGGTTTACTTGAATATATTAGGAAGAAGGGTTTCTACGGGTGTAGGGATGCTCTGGGCTTTTATATTTATTGCTATTTCTTTTATTATTGGTTTCCTTATTATATTCAAAAAAAGAAAAAATGAATAAAGAGAAAAAAGCTAGTTGGCTGGGAATAATAGGAAATATTCTCTTGTTTTTAGCTAAAATCATAGTGGGATATATTTATAATAGCATTGCAATAATCTCTGATGCTCTGAATTCTTTTACAGATATAATTGCTTCGTTGATTGTGTACATTAGTGTAATAATGTCACATGAAAAAGCAGACAAAGAGCACCAGTTTGGCCATACGAGAGCCCAGCCTATAGCTGGATTGATAGTCGCGATATTCATAGGCATAGTTGGATTTCAGGTCATAATTGTATCGATAACAAGGATTCTTGAAGGGGGAGTGACCAAGAAAGGCATTATACCCATTATTCTAGTTGCGGCAGTTATGATTATTAAATTTCTTATGTATGTTTATACAAGAGATGTATGTAAAAAAACAAAAAGCACTGCACTCCTGGCTTCTGCAGTTGACCATAGGAATGATGTGATCATATCATTTACTGTCCTTATTGGTGTAACAGCATCTAATCTAGGATATGCTGTTCTTGAGCCAATGATTGCGATTATTATCGGCTTATGGATAATCAAATCTGGTTTTGATGTTGGCAGGGGCAATATAAGATATCTTATTGGAGAGGCGCCTTCAGATGAGCTTATGGAAAAAGTTGAAAAAACAGCAAAGAGTGTGAAAGGGGTTATTGGATTGAATGATATCAGGGCACATTATGTAGGAACAAGTATTGAGGCAGAGGTACACATCTATGTTGATAAGAAGATGAATATCTCCAGAGCGCATGAGATTGGGAAAAAAGTACAGAAAAAACTAGAGGCTATGGATGAGATATCCCATGCTTTTATACATATTGACCCTTTTTATGGAAAGTTTGAGAAAGAGAGGAAATTCTGATATACCAATAAAAATATAAACTATTGGGATAGATTTCTTTAATAGGGTGGTGAGATGAAGATTGAAAGGCTTGTTCCGGATACATCTATTATTATTGAAGGTATTGTTTCTGCCAGAATTAAAAAGAAGGAGATTGAGGTAAAAGAGGTTGTTATTCATGAGGCTGTTTTAGCAGAGCTTGAGCATCAGGCTAATGAAGAAAGGACTATTGGATTTCTTGGTTTAGATGAGATTAAGAGAATAAAAGAATTGGCTGAGGTAACATTTGCTGGTACAAGACCCAAAGCCAGTGAGATAAAGTATGCATCATTAGGAGAGATGGATGCACTGATAAGGCTGTATGCGTATGAGAATGAATGTACTTTAATCACATCTGACAGTGTGCAGGCTAAGGTAGCTGAATCAAAGGGGATCAATGTAATCTATATTGAGCCTGTTTCTTCTACAAAAAAAATCATGCTTGAGAAATTCTTTGATACTGAGACAATGAGTGTGCATCTAAGAGAAGAGGTTTTGCCTTATGCAAAAAAAGGGATTCCTGGAAAATGGGAATTTACTGCAATAGGAAAGAAGAAATTGAGCCAGGATGAGATAAGGGAGATTGCGAGAGAGATAATTGAGGAATGCAAATTAAGGAAAGATGGATTTATTGAGATTGAAAGAAAGGGCAGCACGATTGTCCAGCTTGGAAAACATCGAATAGTCATTACAAAGCCCCCTTTCTCAGATGGATGGGAGATAACTGCTGTGAGGCCTATAAAGAGACTTGAGTTAGAAGATTATAAGCTTAGTGATAAATTAATGGAGAGAATTGGAGAGCAGGCTGATGGTATCTTGGTTGCTGGTTCGCCAGGAATGGGAAAATCTACTTTTGCTCAGGCATTGGCTGAGTCTTATGCATCCAAGGAAAAAGTTGTGAAAACTGTTGAGGCTCCTCGCGACCTTATCTTAAAAGATAATATAACACAGTATTCTATATCGCATGGAGATGCACAGGAAATACATGATATCCTATTATTAAGCAGGCCCGATTATACAATATTTGATGAGATGAGAAACACCTCAGATTTTCAGTTGTTTGCAGATATGAGGCTGGCAGGAGTTGGTATGGTAGGAATAGTCCATGCAACCAAGGCAATTGATGCAATACAAAGATTTTTGGGCAGGGTAGAGATGGGAGTTATTCCACAGATTATTGATACAGTTGTGTTTATCAAGAATGGGATGATAGATAAAGTGCTGAGCTTAGCTATGACTGTCAAAGTGCCTACTGGAATGACTGAGGCTGATCTAGCAAGGCCTGTTGTGGTTGTAAATGATTTTGAGACTGGAAAACTGGAATATGAGATATATTCATATGGGGAGCAGACTGTTGTTATGCCTGTCTCTGGGAATAAAGGGAAGAAAGGAGCATATAAGCTAGCTGAGGAAAGAATTAAAAGAGAATTTGAAAAATTCTGCTCTGATATAGATGTAGAGGTTGTTTCTGATAATAATTGTGTTGTTAAATTACCTAAGGAAGTTATTTCAAGAGTTATTGGGAAGGGTGGAAAGACTATTGAGGGAATAGAGGATAAACTTGGGATACATATTGATGTAGGAGAGAAAGAAAGTGTAAGGAAGAAGGAAGATGGAGAGAAGAGAGAGATAGAATATAGATATAAGATAAAGAGCAATAATGTTGCTTTCTTTCTTAATGATGAGATGCACGATAAGGATGTTGATATTTATGTGAATGATGATTATCTGCTTACTGCCAAAAGCGGAAAAAATGCTATGATAAAGATTAAGAAGAGCAATAAGATCGGAAGAATTATTTGTGATGGGCTGAATAATGGTGAGAGAGTCAAGCTACTTGTTTGACTAGGATAGGATCATATGGCTCTAATTTAGTCCCATCTCCAAGTCTTAATTCTTCAACTATCTCCTTGATTTTGGGTGAGGTTAAATTATCAAGACATCTAAATAAATGATTATCGAGTATTTGTTGCTTTATAAGCCCTCCAAAAAAGAAAGTTCCCTCATCTCTTTTTTCAGTTTCGTAAGATTTGACAAATCCTTTATATTTTCCATTAGACTCCCAAATTATAGATAAGTCAAATCCTGATTTATGTTCAGAGTCTTTTGATCTGGTTGTTTCTGTCATCATAAGGTATAGGTTATTCTTTCTACCTGAACCATCTTCTGCCTGGAATTCTAAAAAATTACTTATGTAACTTGCTTCTTTAGTGTTAGCTGTATTACGGTTAAGAAAGAGTCCTTTAATCACTCCTTTTGAACCCTCGGGGTAGTTTTTAGAACCCTTGGGGTAGTTTTTAGAACTAGTAGATTCAAGAGTTAGCTCATAATTATCGTTTAGGTTGAAAGAATCTTTGAATACATCCCCCAGCTTATCAGAAGGGAGTTGTTCTAAAATTCTCAGATTAATGAGAAGAGCCAGGTTATATTTATCATGATTGAATATGTTCATGGAGTGGAAATAATCATTGCATTCTGGAGAAGCGTAATGTGATGCCCCCCTCATAACAGATTCTTCTATGGCTATATCTTGTTCACCATTGAAAGCAGCCATGACGTTATCCAAATTTTCTTCTGCTTGATCACAAATATTATAAGAGGATAGAGATTTAAGTATTTCAGAATCAGTAAATAATCTATTTTCAAGGATTGCTGCACTATTTTGCATCTTTCTTCACTTTATGTATACTAATCTACATATTCATATACTATACTGTTTAATATATAGATTCATAAACAGGTATTTATAGTTTATCCTTGAAAAATGTTATAAATATAACAAAATTTATATATTAGTAAGTAATTTGTTTTATATAATTTATAATAAAAATGAAAGAATTGGATGATTTTGAGAGGAAAGTTGTAAAGGAATTGATAAGAAATCCCAGAATTAGTGATAACCAGATAGCTAAGAATGTGAAGATGCCTGTCATGACTGTGAACAGGAAAAGAAAGGGGCTAGAGGAAGAAGGATACCTTAGATATTTTACTTCTTTGGATACAGGAGAGCATGGAACTGGGAAATTCAGGGCAAAGCAGATCTATTGTGTTAAATTCAAGATTGGTATAACCAGAAAAGAATTTATGGACAAGTTTGAAAAAGATCCAAAGTTACTCACTTTTACATCTTGTTACATCAGTCTTTCTTACTTAGGTGAGAAAGATGGACATCTGGCATATATATTCATTCTTGAAGCTGAAACTGAATCAAAGATGATGGATGAATTCAACAGCAAATTAATACCTGCCCTAATGGAGAGGTTTGGAGAAGATTGCATCCGAGAAATAATAACATTAAGGATAACAAATACATTGAGGCTGCACCATAATTATATCCCTACTGTGAATATGAAAGGGGCTTTAATAAAGAAGGATTGGCCTGATGGATATATTTTTGTTGATCAGGAAAACGAGAAGATTGAGGAGAATGGATATAAAGAGAGCAGTGTTTGAAAAAATATATAAAAGCTTAGGGAGTTAAAAAGATAAAATGCTTGATATGAAATTTATCAGGGAAAATCCCAGAATAATAAAGAAGGATTTGGATAAGAGAGGAGATAAAGAGAAAAAGAGCTGGGTAGATGAAATCATAAAAAAGGATGAAGAGTATAGGAAATTATTGCAGGAAATGCAGAAGCTTAGGCACGGCAGAAATACTATGAGTGTTGAGATTAATAAACTTAGAAAGGAAGGAAAGGATATCAAGAAGAAAATAAAGGAAGCCAAGGAACTGCCTGAGAAGATCAAAAAGGTTGAAGACAGGATAAATTCTTTGAGCAATGATATAAAATACAAGCAGATGAGGCTGCCCAATATACTGCATGATTCTGTTCCTGTGGGCCAGGATGATACACATAATAAAGTTGTTAGAAAATCCGGAAAGATAAAAAAAAATGATTTTGAATTAATCAATCATGGTGAATGGCTGGAGGAGAAAGGGCAGGCTGATTTCAAGAGAGCAGCTAAAACCAGTGGGGCAGGGTTTTATTTTCTCAAGGATAAGATTGCTATGATGGATTTTGCCCTTCAGAAATTTGCAATTGATAAACTGGCAAAGAAAGGGTATATCGCTATTCAGCCGCCTTTTATGATAAAGAAAGAGCCGTATGAAGGAGTGACAGATCTGGAGGATTTTGAAAAGGTTATGTATAAGATAGATGGAGATGATCTTTACCTTATTGCAACTTCAGAGCATGCTATCGGAGCTATGCATATGAATGAAACTTTTGAAGCTGAAGAGTTGCCAGTTAAATATGCTGGAGTATCATCTTGTTTCAGGAGAGAGATAGGCTCGCATGGCATAGACACTCGCGGTTTGTTTAGGGTGCACCAATTCAATAAGGTTGAGCAATTTGTGTTCTGCAAGCCAGAAGATTCGTGGAAACTTATGGAAGAGCTGATGTCTAATGCTGAAGAGATATTCAAGGAATTAGAGCTGCCTTATCGGATTGTGAATGTATGCACTGGAGATATTGGCATAGTTGCTGCAAAGAAATATGATCTGGAGGTTTGGATGCCTCGCGAGGAAAAATATAGAGAAGCTGTTTCATGCTCTAATTGCACTGCTTATCAAGCCACCAGGCTAAATATAAGGTATAAAGAAGAGGATAAGAAAGAGTATCTGCATACATTGAATTCTACTGCTATTGCTACATCCAGGGTAATCAGAGCTATAATAGAGAATTTTCAGCAGAAAGATGGAAATGTGATTGTGCCTAAGGTTCTGCAGAAATATATGAATAATGTCAAAAAGATTTAGAAAGCTTTAAAAATTTCTTTTCTTAGAATCTTATTTATGAAGATACATGGCTTAGTTTATATTGTTGTTGGTGCTTTTTTAATTGTTTTTTCTTATTATATCAGTTCTATCAATGAAAATATCGATGTGCAGAAATTCATGCTGTTTATATGGTTTGGGGTGGTGTTTGTTGTAGTTGGATTGGTTAAGATGATAGCTAATGCATTGTCAAAGCCTAAAATCGCGAAAGAGAACTTTCCACACCATCAAGCAAAGTCTAGGCAAAATGTTCAATCAGGTAATGTTCAACATCAAGGTTCACTTGTGAAATTCTGTTCTAAATGCGGAAGTGCTGTCAGGCATTTTGATAATTTCTGCTATAAGTGCGGTAATAGGATGTTTCATAGGAAGTAATATATTTAAGGGTTAGTTGCAAAAAATAGCAAATGAGTTCTGTTAATAAAAGAGTTTTGGTGAAGAATGTTACAAATCCCAATGGCAGCTAGATAGCTCTAAGGATTAAGGAGGAGGTATCTCCAAAACACTATGATAAACTATTTAAAGTGAGTGTACTGCCCAGATAAAATGCGAAAGGAATGCCCCCTATGCAGAAATCAAAAATTTAAGGTTCTTTATACTTTATCTAGTTCAACATTTAGTAAAATTAAAGACTTTTATATGGTAGAATGTAAAAAATGCGGACTCATATTTATAAAAAATCCCCCGACTTCAGAAGAATTAGAGCATATGTATTCCAAAGAATATTTTACCAATGTCTATGGAGTTAAAGATTTAAAACATTTCGATTGTAAACCAGCAAAATTTAGGTTTCCTCTTTACAATGAAGATCTCTCTAAAATTGAAGTTTACACTAATAAGGGCAAAATAGTAGACATAGGCTCTAGTGTAGGCACTTTCTTGAGAGTCGCCAGGAAAAGAGGGTGGGAAGCAATAGGGATCGACCCTTCAGTATTTGATGCTGCTTATTGTAAAAAAGAACATGGTTTGAGAATAGTTAACAAAAGCATTGAAATAGTAGATTTTCCCAAAGAATCTTTTGATGCTATAAACATGAATAATGTGTTAGAACACCTGCATAATCCATTAAAAATATTAACCAAAATCAGAAAATGGCTTAAGAAAGATGGTGTGCTCCTAGTGCAAATACCAAATGAGAGGGGGTTGGTTTATTCATGCGTTAGAATTTATAAAAGAGCCAGGTACATATTTGGATTAAAGAACAATGAACGGCTATTGCAGCACCTTTTCTATTTTGATCTCAAAACAACCCGAACATTGCTGAATAAAGCAGGATTTGATGTTCTTGAGATTTATACAAGAAGAACATACCCAACCAAGGAAATCAACCTAATCCTGGGCATTATCCAAAGAGCTATCTTAACAGTAAGCAGGTTTTTGAAGTGCGGCGGCGATTTGATTATAGTTTTTGCCAGAAAATCTGAAGCATGAAATGTGTTTTAAGCCAAAGGTTATTAGCCGCGCTGTGCGGCAATTCGATAGTTTCTGTTATAAATGTGAAAACAGGATATTTCATAAAAAATAGGCTTTTGTCCGGAATAAAACAGTTCTTGAAAATATGTTGTATACTAGTCAATAAGTTTATAAGAAATTAATAATTCTATGAAAAGAATGGAGATAGTTAAAGGAGACATAACTAAAGTAAAAGGAATAAGTGCTGTTGGAAAAGCTATAGGTATTAAGAAGAATAAATTAGATTTTGGTGTTATTTACTCTGATAGAATATGTAATGCTGCTGCTGTTTATACTCAGAATAGTGTTAAGGGAGCACCCCTATTAGTAACAAAAGAACATCTGAGGGATGGAAAGTCACAAGCAATTGTAATAAATTCTGGAGTTGCTAATGTGTGTACAGGAGAGAAGGGAATAACGGATGCTAAAGAGACTGCTGAGTTAGCTGCAAATGAGCTTAATGTTAAAATAGAAGATGTTCTTGTTGCTTCAACCGGGCTAATAGGGGCATATCTTCCGATGGATAAGATACAGGAAGGAATTTCTGGAATAAAGAATGAGCTCTCAAAGGACAGCAATATAGCAGAGGCTATATTGACAACAGACAGCCTGAAGAAAGAAGTGTGTGTTAAGGAGGATAATTTTACGATTGCAGGAATTGCAAAGGGGGCTGGAATGGTGCATCCTAATATGGCTACAATGCTGGCTTTTATCTGTACTGATGCTGAGATTTCGAGTGAGGAATTGCAGAAGATGATAAAGGGGGCTGTTGATATTTCGTTTAATATGACTACTGTAGATATGGACACTTCAACTTCTGATATGTGCGTCATTATGGCAAATGGATATGCAGGAAAGGCAGATGAGGAGAAATTTCAGAATGCTTTGAATTATGTTTGTGCTGGGTTAGCTAAAAAAATAGCAATAGACGGCGAAGGAGCTACTAAATTAATTCAGGTTGAGGTTAAGAATGCTCAGGATGAAGAGAGTGCAAAGAGATTAGCAAAGGCTGTTGTCAGCTCTAATCTGTTTAAGTGTGCTGTTTATGGAAATGATCCCAATTGGGGAAGAATTTTATGCGCAATTGGAAATTCTGGTGCAGAGTTTGAGGAATTAAAGGTTGATGTTTATTTTGGTGATAGGATTATTGTGAAGAATGGAGTTACTGCAGATTTTGATTATGATGGGGTAAAAAAGGTAATGAGTGAAAAAACACTTAATGTTGTTATTGATATGAAGCAGGGAAAGAGCCAAGCAACTGCATATGGCTGTGATATGACTGAAGAATATATTAAGATTAATGCGCATTATCATACTTAAAATGAATGAACTAATAGAAAAGGCTGCTTTGCTGACTGAAGAAATGCTCCCTTATATTCAGAAGTTTAGCGGCAAGATAATTGTAGTGAAATACGGCGGCAATGTTATGATAAATGATGAGATAAAGAAATCTATAATGAAGGATATTGCTTTATTGAAGAGTGTGGGCATTAAGCCTGTTGTTGTTCATGGCGGCGGCCCTGAGATAACTAAGGAGATGAGGAAAGCAAATATTATGCCAAAATTTGTTAATGGCTTAAGGGTTACTGATGAAGCAGCTATTGAGATTATAAAGAGAGTTTTTAGGAAAATAGTTAATGAAATTGAAGAGATATTAGAGTCATTTAATGTTAAAGCTAAATCAGCAGAAGAATGCCTGGAAGTTATACAGAAAGATAAGAATTTGGGATTGGTTGGAAAGATAACTAATGTGGAGAAAGATAAAATAATGAAAATAATTAATGATGATAAGATTCCTATTATCTCTCCTTTGGGTATTGGAGAGGGAAAGGATTACAATATAAATGCGGATACTGCAGCAACAAAGATTGCGATTGCTTTGAATGCTGAGAAATTGACAATCCTGACTAATGTCGATGGCGTGTGTGAGAATAGGAAGTTTATATCGCATCTTTCTATAAAAGATGCTAAGAAACATATTGAGAATGGAATTATAAACAAAGGCATGATACCAAAGATTGAGGCATGTGTAGGGGCTGTTGAAGCTGGCTGTAGAAAAGCTCATTTGATAAATGGCACAATAAGCCATGCTCTTTTATTCGAGATATTTACTGAAAAAGGAATAGGAACGGAGATTGTGCAAAATGGAACAAAATACCATTAAGGAACTGGAAAAGAAGTATATAATGCAGAGTTATGGAAGGTTTGATTTGGCTATTGATCGCGGTGAGGGAGCTTATGTATTTGATAAGAAAGGCAAAAAATATTTAGATTTCATTTGCGGGATTGCTTGTGTGCCTGTAGGACATGCAAATGAGTATGTGACTAATGCAATAATTGAACAAGCAAAGAAATTAGTTCAGGTGAGTAATCTTTATTATACTGAGCCGCAGGTTGAATTAGCAGAGAGATTGGTAAAGCTGTCTGGATTAAAAAAATGTTTTTTCTGCAATTCGGGGGCTGAGGCAAATGAGGCTGCAATAAAATTAGCAAAAAAGGTTACAGGCAAGAAAGAATTTATTGTAGCTGAGAATGCTTTTCATGGAAGAACACATGCGAGTTTAGCAGCCACCTGGAAAGGCAGTTACAAAGAGAAGTTCCATCCATTAGTAGAGGGATTTAAATTTGTTCCTTATAATAATGTTAAAGCTATTGAGAAGGCGATAACTAAAGATACTGCAGCAGTTATGCTGGAGCCAATACAGGGAGAGGCAGGAATTATTGTTCCTGATGAAGATTACCTAAAAAAAGTTCAAGAAATATGTGAAAACAAAAAAGTTTTGCTTATTATAGATGAAGTGCAGAGTGGAAACGGCAGAACAGGAAAATTTTTTGCTTATAAACATAGTGGAATAAAACCAGATATTGTTACATTAGCTAAGGGATTGGCCAATGGGGTGCCAATTGGGGTGTGTATTTCTGAGTATGAATTTGAGAAAGGAGATCATGCTTCAACATTTGGAGGAAATAATCTATCTTGTGCTGCTGCAAATGCAACAATTGACTATATTTTAAAGAATAAATTAATGGATAATGCTGTTGAGGTTGGAGAGTATTTTATGGATAAATTAAAGAAATTGCCCAAGGTTAAGAAAGTAAAAGGAAAGGGATTGATGATTGGTGCGGATGTAGAAGGAGATGCTAAACAAATTGTTGAGGAATGTTTGAAGAAAGGATTTCTGATAAATAATGCCACGGAGCATACATTAAGGTTTTTACCGCCATTAATGATAGATAAGAAAGAGATCGATATTGCGATTAAAATACTTGAAGAGGCATTAGCAGATGCATAAAGCAGGCATTATAGGGGCAAGCGGATATACAGGATATGAATTAATCAAGATACTTAGTAAGCATCTTAAAGTAAAGCTTGTTGTTTTGAATAGTAAGAATTACGCTGGAAAGAAGGTCAAAGAGCTTTATCCTGATTTTGATGAAGATTTGGAATTTACTGATTATCCTATTGAAGAAATAAATGATATGAATTTAGATGCTGTTTTTTTAGCTGTGCCTCATACAACTGCAATGGAAATTGTTCCAAAGCTGAAATGTAAGATAATTGATTTGAGTGCTGATTATAGGTTCAAGAATGTTAAAGAGTATGAGAAGGTGTATAAAGTAGAGCATAAAGATAAAGACAGGAAAGCGATTTATGGATTGCCGGAGCTGTTTATAGAAGAGATAAAGAAAGCCAGGATTGTTGCTAATCCGGGGTGTTATGCAACTGGAATGATATTATCTGCTTATCCGATACAGGAGATAGCGGAGTATATTATCTATGATTGCAAGTCAGGATGGAGCGGAGCAGGAAAATCATCTGTTTATGCCAGGGACAGTTCTATAATAAAGGATAATTTAATTGCTTATAAGTTAGTTAATCACAGGCATAAGTATGAAGTAGAGCAGTTTATTAAAAGTAAAATTAGTTTCACCCCCCATGTCATTGATACATTCCAGGGGATGATGATTACTGCACATGCATTATTGAAGAAAAAAGAGGATGTTGAGAAGATAAAAGAAAAGTATAGGGAATTTTATAAAGAATGTAAATTTACCCATATAGTTGATGAAATTCCAGATCTGCATGCTATTCAGGGGAATAATAAATGCCTAATTGGCGGATTTGAAATAGATGAAAATAATCAGTTAGTTATTGTTACTGTGCTTGATAATCTGCTTAAAGGAGCTTCAGGGCAAGCTGTGCAGAATATGAATATCATGCTTGGTTTTAAGGAAGAAGAAGGGCTATGAAAGAAAAAGTTGTTAGATTATGGCATTGGTTTTTGATGGGATTAGAGTAAATAAAGATAATTATGAGAAAGCACTTAGTTCTGAGTTGTTTGCTACAGGGAAGCTTATAATCTTATTAAGAAAGGGATGAGTTTTAGGTATGCATATAGGAAGGTTGAAGAGAGGTTTAATTAGTAGCAAACTTTAAAAATAATCACTCTTATCTTTCTTTTACAATGGGGGTTTTTGATAAGATACTGCATTCAGACCAGACTCTGTTCAAGAACATAGATGCTCTGGATTTTGATTTTGTTCCTAAGATAATTCCGTATAGAGAAGAACAGCAGAGAAGAATTGCTACGGCAATCCAGCCTTTATTCTCTGACAGAAATGGAAAGAATCTTGTTCTTCATGGGATGCCGGGAGTGGGAAAGACTGTTGCATGCAGGCATGTATTCAAGGAACTTGAGGAAAAAACAGACGAGATAATTACAGTATATGTGAACTGCTGGAAGAAGAACACAGGATATAAGATTGCGATTGATATGTGCGAACAATTAGGATATTCTTTTACGCAGAACAGAAAAACAGATGAGCTTTTTAAGGAGGTTATAAGGCTGTTAAATAAGAAAAAAGTTGTTTTGGCTTTTGATGAAATAGATAAGGCTGAAGATTATGGTTTTCTTTATATTCTAGCAGAGGAGTTGTATAGAAAGACAATCATTTTAATCACTAATTATAAGACGTTCCTGGAAAATATGGATGAAAGATTAAAGTCAAGAATCATGCCTGAGCTAATAGAGTTCAAGCCATATAATCTTCCTGATACAAAAGGAATATTAAAGCAGAGAGTTGAGTATGCTTTCTATCCTAATGTGTGGGAAACAGATGCATTTGAGGCTGTGGTCAAGAAGATAGCTTCGTTGCAGGATATAAGGGCTGGAATCCATCTGCTAAAAGATTGTGGAGACTATGCAGAAAGCAGATCCAGCAAGACAATTACGATAGAACATGCAAATGCGTGCATTGCAAAGATTGATGAATTTGAGACATTGAAATCTACAGACCTAAAGGATGAGGATAAGGTTATCCTAAACATAGTAAAGAAGAATACAAAGGCTAAGATAGGTGATTTGTTCAAATCATATTGTGATTCTGGTGGGAAATCTGCATATAAAACATTTCAGAGAAAGATTAATTCCCTTGAAGGGCAGGGTTTTGTTAAGCTGACGAAAAGCCAGGGAGAGGGGGGTAATACAACTATTGTTGAGTATAAGGAAAGGACAAAGAAGCTGAGTGAGTTTTAATGGGTTATCCTGAAATCTTTAAAGTTGCCTTGATAATTGAAATAATTAATGTTCTGTTTTATGACATGAGCCATTGGCGGACCCTTTTTGCTTAGATTGATTAATTCTTTTAATGCTGATTCTTCACCTTCTGCAACTATTTCAACTTTATCATCATCTACATTCCTTACATAGCCTTTGATGTTGAGTTTATTTGCTTCTTGTTTTACAAAATATCTGAAGCAGACTCCCTGAACCCTGCCTTGTACTGTTATTTCCAGCATTTGCATAAAGGTGTGAAAAATAGGGTTTTATAAAAAATTATTGATATAGCACTGGACATTTTCTAAAAGTTGAGTTAGGACTTTATTCTTAGAAATTTTTGATTTTTAAGCATTTTAGACTGAGCACTGGACACAAAAAGTGTGCGTGTGAGGTATATAAAGGAGATATGTCAATGTTATTTATGTGCTTTTACGGCCCGGCAGGATAAATCCCCAATTATCCTGCCTTGAATTTTTTGAGAGGTGATAAGATGGTTGATTTGAGCAATGAAACAATAAGCAATTTGTTTTTCAAGCAGATAAAGGAATTGAGCTTAGAGGATTGTATTGGAGGTGAATTTTGATGGAAGAAAAATTTTATGGCGAGGAAAAGAAAGAGGAGTTTTACAGTACAGAGAGTATAATTGAGCTTTGTGAAGCTGATGAGATAAATGCTGCTGAAGAAGGATTTATGGTCGGATATATGGGGGCTTAAGCTTTGCTTAAGTTATTTTTTCCCATTAGTACAGAAAGCGTGCCCCCTTAACAAAGAAAGTGTTTGTTTTAATAGAGGTGATAATGATGTGGTTTAGGAAAGGATATATGGAATGGGATGAGTACAAGAGAAGAATAGACTTTATCGATAATTTCTTTTTTCAGCAGAGAGTCAGAAATGAGAATATTAATAATTCTCTTTTATAAATTTTAAAAAAAATTATGATTTATTTTTCATAACAATAATCTTTTTAAATTACTTTTAATTACTGCTTCTTATGGATATCTTAACAAAGGACGAATTTCATGTAAAGTTTGATGATATATTGATAAATATAGAGGAAGGACATATATTTATACATCCGACAGATACTATCTATGGGATAGGCTGTGATGCTACAAATAAAGATGCTGTAAGAAAGATAAGAGATGTCAAAGACAGGCATGAAAGTCCTTTTTCTGTCATTGCTCCGAGCAAGGAATGGATATTTGAGAATTGTCATGTTAATGAGAAAGCAAAGGAATGGATAGACAAGCTGCCCGGCGGGTATACATTGATATTCAAGCTCAAGAACAAAGATTGTATTGCAGCTAATGTGAACTTTGATTTTGACAGTCTTGGTGTTAGGATTCCTGACCATTGGTTCAGCGAGGAAGTGAGTAAGATAGGAAAACCTGTTGTTACTACATCTGCCAATAAGTCAGGAGAGAATTTTATGACATCGCTTAATAATCTGAATTCGGATATACAGAAATATATTGACTTTATTATCTATGAAGATGAGAAACATGGAAGGCCGTCTACTATTGTTGATTTAAGGGAAGAAGAGCCTGTGGTTAAAAGAAGATAGGTTTCTTATTGTATAATATTATTTTAATATTAAAATTTTATCGAGCAAATAATTATAAGTAAATACTTGCAACTGAAATAGTCTTTCTATTTAATAAATTTAGTTGAAAAGTATTTAAAGACACTTAATTTAATTATGACAATGAGGAAATTTATTATTTATATTATTGTAATTATTCTTCTAATAGGTATTAATTCAATTACCGCACAAGCAAGTACTATCAGTGAAGCATTTGATACTATAATTAGTGAACTGACAGATAAAAATAAACTTGCCTATATTACTAACTATGCAGATTCAGAGTCATTTCTTGCTATTAACTCTGCATTATTTGGAGATAATGAAGAGAAATATAGACTACTGGGCCAACATATACTGTTTACAAATGAAAAAGTAAACGAGGAAACCCTCTATGATAGGCATGTCTTAATTTTGGGCGGCCCTTGCGCAAACAAGTACTGGAGTTGGTTTTCAGATGAAACATGTGATAATTGGCCCTATCTTCCGGGAGAAGCTGTTGTTAAGGTAACTGAGAATAAGGGCTATTTAGTTATACTAATAGCTGGAACAGATTTAAAGGATACGTGGGAGATATCAAAACAAGTCATGAATTATAAAAATATTGTGGATTTTAGAAATAGTAGCATTTATTTATATCGAAGCTCTAGTAAGAAGTCAAAGAATATATCTATGAAGTGTAAGCCATATGGTTGTTTCACTGTTCATTATAATGCAAATTTTATCTACGTTAAAAATGACTTCAAATATCAAATAAAAGTTACTAATATTGATGCAGTAAATGACATAGTTACGTTTTTACTTAATGATATTCAATATATATTGGAACTAGGCGAATCTATTGAAATAAATGGAATATCAATAACCCCTTATAAAATAAGACATAATCTAATATCAGGGAATGTGGAAAGCGTAAAGATTCATTTTAATGACTCAATGGATGATTATGATTCACCTGCTATAGGCTATCTACATGTTCCCCCTTATTGCCAATATGATATCGTGAATAGTGAAAGAAGGCTTGTATATATTGGAGGAGACAATGTCCCTTTTGATATGGTATTTAATAAAGTACATGATAATATGCTAGATTTAACTCTCAATGGTAAAGAGTATAGAGATATAAAGATAGGGGATACTATAAATATAATTAGAGATTATCAGGTAAAACTTGAAAAAATCAATGATTTTTATGGAGAACCTGCTGCGAATATATGCTTTGAGTGAGTTTCTCACATAAAGACTTAAAACCTAAAATATTGGGATATATTTAACTTTCTTTCTTAGAATAATCTATAATATCAAGGGGGATCTAGATTGAAAAATAGTTTTAAGATAATTTTTTAAAGGTGTTTGAAACTATTTCTAGTTATGGATAAAGATAGTAAACTAAAGATACTCGCTGCTGGAGATATACATGGAGATACTGGCCTGGCTGAAAGGCTGGCAGAGAAAGCAAAGAAAGAGCATGTTGATTTAGTTATCTTATGCGGAGACCTTACTTATGGCGAGATTGACACTAAAGGGATTGTGGGGCCTTTTGTGAAGAGAAAGGAAAAAGTTTTGCTTATTCCTGGAAATCATGAAACTGTCGCGACTGCAGATTTCTTATCTGAGCTTTATAGTGTAAAAAATATTCATGGTTATTCTGTCAAGTATAGGGATGTTGGGATATTTGGGGCTGGCGGAGCAAATATCGGATTGTTTCAGATTCCCGAGGATGAAACTTTTGAGCTGCTAAAGAAAGGGTATGAAAAGATAAAATATCTCAAAAAAAAGATAATGGTTACACATGTACATCCTGACAAAACAAAGATGGAAAAATTCTCTAAGTTTTTTCCCGGTTCTTCCGGAGTAAGAAAAGCAATAGATACTTTTCATCCTGATATATTGCTATGCTCCCATGTGCATGAGGCAGAAGGAATAGAGGAGAAGGTTGGGAAGACTAAGGTCATTAATGTAGGAAGAAATGGGAAGATAATAGAAATCTAAAAGAAAATCTAGCCTTTTATAACACCAACAGGCTCTAATCTGCATACCTTCAGGCTAATCCCTGAGTTATGGACTGATTCAATTACCTGTTCTACATCCTTATATGCTAAAGGGGCTTCTTCTGCCAATGAATCATATTGGGTCGCTTTTGTGTGTATCCCTTTCTTTAGTAAGTCTTGTTCGATCTGTCTGCCTTTGAATTGCCTTAAAGCACCATGTCTTGACATTGCCCTTCCTGCGCCGTGGGCAGAAGAGCCAAATGTTTTCTGCATTGCCAGTTCAGTTCCTTTTAGGATATAAGATGATGTTCCCATTGAGCCTGCCAGCAGGACAGGTATATCCGGGAAGCTTCTTGTAGCGCCTTTCCTATGAACAAAGACTTTTCTTTTGCTTCCTTCTACTGTATGTTCTTCTAACTTTAGGACGTTATGACATATGCCATAGACTGTATGCATATCCATAGATTCCCAATCTTTTTGAAAAACTTTCTCAAATGTTTCCCTAATCCATTGGGTCATGACAAGGCGATTTGTGAAAGAATAATTTACTGCACATTTCATTGCAGCGAAATAATCCTGGCCTTCTGGAGAGTTTGCAGGAGCACAAGCAAGCTGTTTGTCTGGAATCCAGATATTGTATTTTTTCACTGCCTGTTCCTGGATTTTCAGATAGTCTGATGCTACCTGATGACCAAAACCTCTGCTTCCACAATGAAGCATTATCATTACCTGATCCTTATCCTTAATTCCCCAGTCGTTTGCTTTATCATCATAAATATCTGTTACCTTCTGGATTTCGAGAAAATGGTTTCCTGCTCCAAGTGTGCCTAGCTGAGGGATGCCCCTTTTCTTTGCTAAATCTGATACCTTAGATGGGTCTGCACCAAGCATTTTTCCGTTTTCTTCAATTTTAGGAAGATCCTCTTTAACTCCATATCCTTTTTCGACTGCCCATTCACAACCATTAATCAGGACTTGGTTTATCTCATCTGGAGTTAATCTTAACTTTCCTTTAGAGCCGACACCACAAGGGATAGAATCAAATAAGGCTGGAACTAACTGCTTAATTTTTTCTTTTATTTCTTTGTATGATAAGTTTGTTCTTATGGAATTTATTCCACAGTTTATGTCAAAACCACATAAACCAGCAGATATAATTCCTTGTTCAGCATCAAAAGCTGCGACAGCACCCATTGGCAGGCCATAGCCGAAATGTGCATCAGGTAAGGCTATTACAGGTTCAATTACACCAGGCAAGCAGCAAACGTTGCTTAACTGCTGGATTGCGCCTTCTTCCATAGCATCATATATGGCCTTATTTGCAATGAGCTTTCCTGCTACTTTCATCTCCTTTCTAGAATCTTTAGGTAGGATCCACTCATAGTCATTCAATTGTTCAAGTTTTTCTTTGTAAACCATTTTTTATTCAGTAATAATTGAACATTTAAGAGTCTTTCTATTAATGATTTTTTAATATATTTTCAATTATAAACCAATTATAAAGTAAAATGTTTAATATAGAAATATGTATACCAGTATAGAAATATTTAAATATGAGATATTTCATAATATAATATAAAATGGTAAATCCTTTTGATAATGTAATAAATGTCGGGAATGAGCATAAAGAACATGTTGAGGAGATAAAAGTGCCTGAAAAAGAGAATAAAAAAGAAGCGCATACTGTAAATATTTCTTTTACATTCGATAAGAAGATGCTTGAGAGGGGAATATATGGATTAATCATAATCATACTTCTAACCCTTATTTTTATCAATCCTTTCTGTAGTAAATGTAATGAGGGCATTCAGGACTCTGCTGGTAATGCGGCATTAACTGGTGCGGCTGTAGTAGAGGAAGAAGAAAAAGAGGCTGAAATAACTGTTAGCTCGAAAGCTGATGAGATAAATGCTGCTAAAGAGGAGGAGAAAATAAAGGAAGAGGAAGCGGCAGTAGTAGAGGAGGAAGAGGTTGAGAAACCATTTAAGACGAATTTTGATTTTATAATAGATGATATCGATTATTACAAATGCGAGGATATCAATGATGACTGTGAGAATGATGATAAGCCAGTTAAGATCAAAAGCATAAGCTTTACAATGAGAAACAGATGGAAGGATTTTAAGCCGAGAGTAGAAGTTTATTGGTATGATGATGATTCAAGTGAAGCTATAAAAGAGAAGAAAAGGATGATAAAAATATATAAAGAGATAGAAAAAGGTTCGACTGTTAGATATACAATAAAGAAATTTGACTCCACATTCTTTGATCCCCAAAATAATGAAGAGACAATTGAACTAAAGCTTTATAATAGAGAAAATGGATTACTCATGGATACAGAAGAAGAGATTATAAGGTAAGATTGGATGGGGCAGTTATTACAAAAATAAAATGGCAAACCCTTTTGATGATGCACTGAACAAGGATAAGGCAAATATGACAAAGGAGACAGAACAGAGAAAAGAAGGGCAAAGAAAAGACAAGGATGAATTGCGTGTTTCTTTTTCTATCAATAAAAGAATGTTAGAGAGGGCTTTATTCATCATTATCATAATTGGGCTTGCTATACTTGTTGTTGCAAATCCTTTCTGCGAGTCAAATATATTCAACAGATGCTCTAATGAAGCAGTGCCTAAAAGTGATTTATTAGAGGAAGAAAAAACCCAAACTACTGAAGAAGTGGATGCTAGTAAAGAAACAGTGGAGGAAAAAGAGACTGCAGAGGAGGAGGAAACAGTGGAAGAGGAAGAGACTGCAGAGGAGGAAGTTGAAAAATTATTCAAGGGGAATTTTGATTTTACATTTGAGGATATTGATTATGAAGAAAATGATGATGGAGATCCTTCTAAGATGAATAGCATAACAATTTCTATCATCAATAGCTGGAAAGAATTTAATCCAAGGATGGAGGTCTATTGGTACGATATTTCTGCAGATAATTCAATTAAAGATATGGTAAGGCTCAATAAGGTTTTAGGAAGAGTCAAAACAGGAAGAAAATATACTTTTACGCTTAGGGAGCCTGAATTTAGCTCAAGATTCTTTTTATTTGAAAGCCAGGAGACTATAAAAATAAAGTTGTATAATAATGATAATGATTTGCTAATGGATACTTATACAACCACTATAAGCTAAATATCTAAACTGACAGTGGCTTTGTAGCCTTTTTTGGTTTTTTCCAGATTGAATCTGTAATTGGTCACTGCTTTTACAACAGTCTTTCCTGTTTCTGTTTTTATTGATTCTCCATGGAGTTCTGCTGTAAGTTTTTTTGGAGATATTTCCTGAATATTGAAATCTGAGAAAAACATCTCCCGTATATCAACCTGAGCTATTAATTCCTGAAGCCAGTTATAAAGAAGAGACCCATCATCTTCTGCATCAAGTTCTACCTTAATAGTCTCTTTTTTCCCGACTTTTTTTATGTCGCAGATTACTTCAAACATTGCTAAGGCTGAATTTTCGAACAGTTCTTTCAGGTCTTTTCCATATGATTCGAATAAGACATCTGATGTCAAGCTGTCTATAAACTTATATTTCATGAATTATAGAATAAGATATGATTATTTAAAAGTATTTATTGGATTAATACGGGATTATTTCAGGATGATCCTGCACCTGAATCTCTTCATTTTCTGCTGGTTCTTGTTCGGTTATATCAGAAGGTTCTGTTTGTGGTTCTGCTGGTGGACTATTTTCTCCAAACATATTGAAGAAAGCTGATTGAGATTCTTTTGGCGGTTCGTAAGGGGAATCACCTGATAAAGTGTCTGTATTAGTCAGAAGATTAGCTTCGCCAACTAAGTTTTGAAGCATTCTTATAACTCTTTTTATGTCATGGTGAGAATCTTCTTTTGTATCTATAGTTATCTTCATATTTTTACTTATGGAAGAGTGGATATAAATAGTTTACTGTATATTTGGTTGATGGGGCAAGTAACTATTTTTTCTTTATAATATCCAAGATAATTAAAACTGAAACTATTGCTAAGAAGAGTATTGTTGCAGTTATAGCTATAGCTTTAAAAACCTCCCACATGAGTATCACAATATCATTCTTGAAGTCTACATTTTCGACTAATCTTGAAACAGTCACACTTAAGAAAACAGCAATAAAAATTAACTAAGCATCTCTTTTATCCCTATCATCCATAAATTAGGTATTATAAAACTCTTATATGTTCTCAATTTCCCCTATGCAAAAAAGCGAATCAATAATAGTTTATTTTTTGATTGTAACTATGATTATTGGGGCTGTTTTCTTTAAAAATTGGATGTTAATTACCTGA
>JAGLMD010000032.1 GCA_023140175.1 Nanobdellota archaeon
CCTTCATCCTTGAAATCATCTGCTTCAGCGCATACCTGATTCAGGCTTTGTTTCAATGCTATGATTGACTGCTGCTCTATCCTTTCAGCTGTTGCTGTATATGCTGTGCCCAATAAAGCTGCAGCTATAAGACAGACAAGAGTAAGGATAGCTGCTGATCTGAACATGCTGCTTTTCATATTATTTTTTCTTCTCTTTATTTTTTATATAGCCAAATGGCTTTTTGATAGTAAGCCTTTCTATCAAGGGAGCGGCTGCATTCATGATAAGGATAGAGAAGTTGACACCTTCAGGATAGCCTCCAAAGAGCCTTATCACTGTTGTCAAAATCCCTAAGCCTAAAGCAAAATAAATCCTTCCTGACTTTGTTATTGGCATGCCTTCATAAGCTGTTGCCATAAAGAATGCACCAATGAAAAGACCCCCTCCTAAGATATGATATATTGGATCTTGGCCGAAGATTGCTGTCAGCACAAATACTGTTCCTATATATATAGTGGGGATCTTCCAGTCTATTACTTTTAGGAATATAAGAAATAATCCGCCTATTAACAAGGCTAATGCAGATGTTTCTCCTATGCTGCCTGCAATATTTCCAAGAAACATAGACTTATATGCAAGCATATTGCTGCCAAAATGGGAGACAGCTGATTGATAGCCATTTAGCTTTAGCATCTGCAAGGGGGTGGCTGATGTTATGCCGTCTAAGATATATGCAGCCATAAGTGCAGGAAAGGAAGCAACTAAAAAAGCCCTGCCAACTAATGCAGGATTAAATATTGTCATTCCTGCGCCGCCAAAAGCATGTTTTGCTATTGCAATAGCTACAAAACTGCCTATGGCAGGCACCCATAAAGGCAAGGTTGGAGGAAGAATCATTCCCAAAAGCAGGCCTGTAACAACAGCAGAGCCCTGCTCTACTGCACTGGGCTTTTTCTTCAATTTATTGAAAAAGGCTTCTGTCAGAATAGCTACTGAGGTGCTCACAATAATTATCAATAAAGCATGCACTCCAAAATTATATACGCCGAGAATTGCAGCTGGCAATAATGCTATCACCACTAACCCCATCAGCTTATATTTATAATTAGCTGAGAAAAAATGGGGAGATGATTCCACTATGAACTTTCTTGCTTCCATCTTATTTTTTATCTTTTGCTTTGGCTCTGTTTTTTAATATCTGGGATTTTGCATATCTTATCCAGTGCACTAAAGGAATATGGGTTGGGCAGTTAAAGGCGCAGCAGCCGCATTCGAAACAATCCATTGCATACATGTTTTCTGCTAAATCAATCCTTTCATTTTCAGCATATTTTGCTATTAATGAAGGATTTAGCTGCATAGGGCAATCTTGGATACATTTTCCACAGCGTATGCATTCTATGGTTGAACGCTTTTCATCAATGTCATCCTTATTGAATATTGTCAAGCCGGATGTACCTTTTATTATTGGAAGATCATCTGCCGGCAAAGCAAAACCCATCATAGGGCCGCCCATAATAATTTTTTTAGGCTCTCCTTTATAGCTGCCTGCCTGCTCTATTAAGTCTTTTATTATTGCGCCGTTCCTTACAAGAAGATTCTTTGGATTGTTTACTTTTCCTGTTATTGTTATGACCCTTTCATACAAGGGTTTGGATAAAGCAACTGCCTCATATACTGCTATTGCAGTTCCTATATTCTGGACAACACAGCCAATGTCCATCGGAAGGCCGCCTGCAGGAACTTTTCTTTTTGTTATAGCATATATCAGGGTTTTTTCTCCTCCCTGGGGATATTTTGTATGCAATGGGATGACTTTAATATTCTGGCCAATGGTTTTTTCCTTTAATATTTTTATTGCATCATGCTTGTTGTCTTCAATCCCTATGAAGACAGATTTCACTCCCAATACTTTTCTTATTATCCTTATTCCTGCGATTAAATCATCTGTTCTTTCCAGCATTAGCCTATGGTCTGTTGTAAGAAAAGGCTCGCATTCTGCTCCATTTATAATTAAAGTGTCTATTGGTTTTTCTTGCGGGGGAGATAGTTTAACATGAGTTGGGAAAGCTGCCCCACCCAGGCCGACTATGCCAAAATCCTTTATTATTGATTTTAGTTCATCTGCTGGGAGATTTTCGTATTCTCTCTTCTGCATCTCTATTTTTTCATCTTTTTCATCTGATTCTATTATAACAGAATTTACTGGCTTTCCGGTTATAGGATGAGGAAGATTCTCTATTGAGCTTACTGTGCCTGATATAGAAGAATGGATAGGAGCAGAGACAAATGCCTGGGTTTCAGCTATTTTCTGGCCTGTCTTTACATAATCCCCTATGTTAACAATTGGCTCGCAGGGAGCGCCGACATGCTGGGATAAAGGAAGAATTATCTTTTTAGGCAAATTGGCTTTTTCTATCTTCTTATCTGCTGTTATTTTATTGTATTTTGGGTGTATGCCGCCTTTAAAAGTCATAGAAAGCTGTGTTAAGAGGAGATTTATAAATATTATCCTAAGGTATTTTGATTAATAGTTAGTAAACTCAATTTTCAAAATCAGTTTTATGCTTTCTTGTACACTATCCTCTGGATAAAAAGAACTAACCATAAAGTCGCATTTAAAAAAGATACTACGAATGAGAAATATAATGAGAGAGTATAGAAAGATATTGATATTGCATATAAGCCAATAGCTGTTGGCCCTGATGTTGGTAATGTGATTAGGCCTTTTTTCTTTTTAAATCCGTAATATATTTGAATCACTAATGAAACAAAAAAAATTAAATTTGCAGCCATTATTACAATATCCTGCCATAACATTTTATTTAACTTTTATGACCAACTTTATATTTCTTTTCATTCGAATTTTACAATTCTTCTCCCCGAACCCTTAAAAATAGCCTAAATTAAAGCCCGAAATTCCAGAATCCGATATCTATTGTCCACATCTTAATAAATATTATTTTTTTGTGGACAATACTAGCCCCCGATTCATATGGGAATATAGCCTGCTTCGTAGAGATCTATAATAGTGCATTTTTGTTGTCTAAAAAATAGTTGCTTTTTTGTTGTCTAAAAGAAAGTCTGCTAACGCAGGGATTGGTAGTAATAATATAATTATCTGGATATTACTCACTCGTTCGGCATCAAAGCCTCACAAGTTGTGTCATACTTTGGTGAACAAGCGTCAGACAAAATCGAAAGAAAGACCTAAAAACTAGAAAGGGAGCAAAAATCATAGATGCCCATATCTTTTCAAGAACTTCCTTAATTCTTTATATTCACTGTCTCTATCAAGAATACAAAGAACTTTGATTTTTTGCCCCTTTATTCTTTAACTTAACTGAGCTTCGCTCTTTAGAATGTCAATCTCTTGAAGGCTTACGTTTAATGTGTTATTTACTCCTGTTATTATTGCTCATCTATGTCATATCCCCTATTATGCATGGTTTGGTTCGGCTAACAATAGCTGCTTATGATAACCAATATTCTGGTGACTTTCACATTAGCCCGTGCTTTTTCGATGTTTAGAAATTTGGTTCAGACGAGACTGAAAAACAATTTCTCATAAAAGCACTGTGGAATGTGAAAGCCACATATTCTGCAAACTTTTAAAAATATAACAATATTTTATCTGAATATGGAAATAAAAAGATTGCTGATAGCTATCTCTATTCTTGGTATAATCATATTATCCGGTTGTCTTGAAAGACTGTATGAAGTGGAGAGAACTGAAGAGATTATGGGAACTTTTGTGAAGATAACTATATATGATAAAAATACGGAGAATGCAGAGAAGGCTATTGATGAAGCTTTTATGGAGATTATGAGGATTGATGACCTGCTAAGCAATTTCAAGGAATATTCCGAGGTTTATCTATTAAATGAGAATAAAGAGATTGAAGATGCTTCTCAGGATTTGATCGATAATATTCAGAAGTCAATCTATTATGGAGAGCTGAGTGAAGGAAGATTTGATATCACTGTTCAGCCTATCCTTGACCTGTATAAAGAAAGCTTTCAAGAGAGAAAAAGACCTCCGACAGATGATGAGATAAAGGAAGAGATGAAAAGGGTTGATTATACAAAAATAAGGATTAATGGAAATAAGATTTCTATAGATGAAGGACAGAAAATAACATTAGGTGGAATTGCAAAGGGATATGCTGTTGATAAGGCTATTGAGATTTTAAGAGATAATGGAATAGAACATGCTTTAGTCAATGCTGGAGGGGATATGAGGGCTTTAGGCAAGAAATATGGCAGCCTTGACTGGTTTATTGCTTTAGCTAATCCAAGGGATGAGAATGATTATATTAAAATGATCAAACTGGCTGATAAGGCTATTGTCACTTCAGGAGATTATGAGAGATATTTTGATGAAAACAAAAGCTTCCACCATATTGTGAATCCTAAAACAGGGTATTCTGCAAGTGAGCTGATATCTGTGACTATTATAGCTGATAATGCATTTGATGCAGATGCTATTTCAACGAGTGTTTTTGTTTTGGGAAAAGAGAAAGGAATTGAGTTAATTGAGAGTTTAGATAATGTTGAAGGATTGATCATAACAGAAGACAGAGAGATTATAAAGAGTTCTGAGTTTGATTAATCCTATCTTTTTTCTATGGGAATATATTCTTCAGTTTCCACTACATTCTTATAAGCCGGCCTTATGATCCTTCTTGAACTTATCAATTCTTCCAGACGGTGAGCACACCATCCGGAGATTCTTGCCATTGCAAATAATGGAGTGTATACTTCCTTTGGAATGCCTAAGCAGTCATATACAAAACCAGAGTAGAAGTCAACATTTGGGGATATTATCTTTTTCTGGCCTTTAAATTCTTCGAATACCGGTGGAACTAATCTTTCCATAGATTCGTATAATTCGAATTCATCCAATCTTGATTTTTCCCCTGCCAGTTCTCTTGCTTTCTCCTTTAGAAGAACTGCCCTTGGATCTGAAAGAGTGTAAACTGCATGACCAAAGCCATATATCTTTCCTGAATTATCAAATGCATCTTTTTTTAGTATCTTAAGGAGATATCCTGATATCTCTTTCTCATCTTTCCAATCTTTGACATTTTTCTTTATATCATCCATCATACCCATTACTCTCAAGTTAGCGCCCCCATGCAATGGGCCTTTTAATGAGCCAATAGCTGAAGCAACAGCTGAATAAGTATCTGTAGCTGAAGAACTAACAACATGCATTGTGAAAGAAGAGTTATTTCCTCCTCCATGTTCTGCATGGAGAACAAGAGCAAGGTCCAGTATTCTTGCTTCTAAGGGAGTATATTTCTTATTTCCTTTGAGCATGTATAGAAAATTTTCTGCTGTAGAGAACTCTTTCTTGGGATGCCTTATGATCATGTGCTTGTGTTGATATCTGTGGCGCATTGCATGATATGAATATGCTATTATTGCGGGAAACTTAGCAATAAGGTTGATGCTTTGATTTAAAATATTTAAAGTAGAGATATCGTCTGCATTTTCATCAAGAGTATATAATGCAAGAACGCATCTGGCAAGTATATTCATGATATCTTTTCCTTTTAATTTCAGAATCATGTCTTCTGTAAAATTCTCAGGAAGGTCTCTTAGTTCGGTAAGCTGATTAGAGAATAAACTTAGTTCTTTTTCTGTGGGGAGCTTTCCAAATAAAAGAAGGAATACTGTTTCATCAAATCCTGATCTTGATGGATCCTGAAATCCTTTCACAATTTCTTTTATTTCTATTCCACGATAAAGCAATTTTCCTTGTGCTGGAATTACCTTATTGCCTTCTTTTTCATAGCCTATTACATCGCCGATATGAGTCAGGCCGACTAAAACCCCTGTGTGGTCCTTATTTCTCAAACCGCGCTTTACATTATATTTATCATATAATTCTTCCCGTATCAAGCTTGATTTTTCTGAGAGTTCTGATAAGTTCTTTAGTGTTTCTTCATCCATTTTAATCATACTTTATTTTTTTAATAATTGCGTCTGCCATCTCTTTTGTACCTACAGCAGAAGGGTCGCCTCTTGCCGGTTTTAAGTCATACGTTACATCTTTGCCTTCTTTTATAACTTCTGCTACACTATTTTCTAATTTTTTAGCTGCTTCGTGTTCTTCCAAATGATGAAGCATCAATACCCCACTAAGTATTAAGGCGGTTGGGTTTACTTTATTTAAGCCTTTATATTTTGGAGCAGAACCATGGGTAGCCTCAAATACTGCACATTTATCTCCTATATTTGCTCCTGGAGCAATTCCTAAGCCACCCACTAAGCCAGCACATAGGTCTGAGACTATGTCTCCGTATAAATTAGGAAGAACTAAAACATCATAGAGTTCTGGTTTTTGTACAAGCTGCATGCACATATTATCAATTAATTTATGCTCAAATCCTATGCCCGGATATTTTTTTGCAACTTCATCTGCCATATGCTGGAACAATCCATCAGAAAATTTCATAATGTTTGATTTTGTTATTGCTGTTACTTTTTTTCTGTTGTTTTTTTTAGTGTATTCAAATGCGAATCTTACAATTCTTTCAGAACCGAATTTTGAGATGGGTTTTATTGAAATCCCCGAATCAGTCCTGATGGGCCTGCCAGTCAAGTTTTTAATCTCATCAATCATTTTTTTTGTTTTTTCTTTTCCTTCCTCAAATTCTATTCCTGCATATAAGCCTTCAGTATTCTCTCTTACCACAACCAAATCTACAACTTCCGGATTATTTAGTAATGATTTAACTCCTTTGTAATATCTGCAAGGCCTTACACATGCGTATAAATCAAGCTCCTGCCTTAGCTTAACATTAACACTCCTGAAACCAGAGCCGATTGGTGTTGTGATCGGTGCTTTTAATGCTACTTTGTTTCTTTTTATTGAATCAATAACAGAATCAGGCAAAGGAGTGCCTTCTTTCTCCATTACATCCAGTCCAGCATCTACAATTTCCCAATTAATATTTACACCAGCTGCATCAATACATCTTTTTGCAGATTCTGCTAATTCAGGACCTACACCATCCCCCCTTATTAAAGTTATTTTATGAACCATAGTAATTTAATTTTCCTCCTTTCAATAATATTTTGATATCCATATCATTTAAATCGTGTTCTAGATTTATTTTTATATCCTTTGTTTTGTTAATTAGGAAAATATTGGATTTATTATTTAGGTTTTGCTTAATATTCGGAATTTCTATGAGATCTTCCTGCTCAATATTATCATAATCTTTTTTGTCTTCAAGATAGGCAGGCAGGATTCCAAAGTTAATTAGGTTTTGGCGATGGATCCTTTCTATGGATTTGGCAATGACTACTTTCACACCAAGATATGCCGGGCATAAAGCTGCGTGCTCTCTTGAAGAGCCCTGACCATAGCTGGTGCCTGCAATTATTATATTAGCAAGATTATTTTTTTTATTTTTTATTGCTCTCTGCACGAATGTTTTATCTACAGGCTCGAAAACAAAACCAGAATATTTTTCTATATTTGACCTGAACTTTAATCTTAAACCTGCCGGCATTATATGATCAGTTGTTATTTTATCTCCTACTTTTATTACAGCTATTCCATTTATGTTTTCTTCTAGCTCTGGAAATTTTGGAAGAGGCTTTATATTAGGGCCTTTTATTATATTATCTTCGAACTTTGGCTTTAAAAAGATACTATCATCAACATAATATTTCTCAGGTAGTTTTACTTCAGGAATATTTTTTTCTTTTGGATTTACGATTTCACCCTTTAATGCAGAAAATGCAGCTACTATTGGGCTTGCTAAATATACTTCTGCATCCTGTGTTCCTGATCTTCCTTTGAAATTTCTATTGTTTGTTCTTAAGCTTATGGCTTTACTTTTTGGAGAATGGCCTGCACCTATGCAGAAGCCGCAAGCAGATTCAGCTATTCTTGCACCCGATTTTATTAATTCTGATAAAGCACCATTTTCTGAAATCATCTCTAAAACTTGTCTTGAGCCGGGAGCTATTATGAGTTCTGTTTCAGGATGGATTTTTTTTCCTTTTAGGATTTCAGAAACAACCATTAAATCTTCATAGCTTGAGTTGGTGCAGCTTCCTATGCACACTTGATCTACCTTCATTCCTTTTATGTTTTCTATTGCGCCTATGTTATCAGGAGAATGCGGCTTTGCAATTAATGGCTCTAATTCACCTAGGTTTATTTTTATTATTTTATCGTATTCTGCTCCTTCATCTGCTTTTAGTTCTATGTAATCTTTTTCTCTTCCTTGTTTTTTTAGGAAATCTCTTGTTATCTCGTCGCTTGGGAATATTGATGTTGTTACTCCCAATTCGGCCCCCATATTTGTCATTGTTGCACGCGCTGGCACTGTCAAATGTTTTAAGGCTTCTCCACAATATTCTATAGCATAACCGACGTTACCTTTTGTTGTCAGGATTTCCAGGATTTTTAGAATAATATCTTTTGCCGTTATATACGGCTTTAATTTTCCTTTGAGTTCTATCTTTATTATTTTTGGGGAGGCCAAATAGAAAGGACTTCCTGCCATTGCTAAGGCAACATCTAAGCCGCCTGCACCTATAGCTAAGGAACCTATTCCTCCAGCAGTGGGAGTATGGCTATCTGAGCCTAGCAGTGTTTTTCCTGGTTTGGCAAATCTTTCTAAGTGTACTTGATGGCAGATGCCATTACCTGCTTTGGAGAATATAATGCCATATTTTGAGGCTGCTGTCTGAAGATATTTATGGTCATCTGCATTTTCAAATCCCTCTTGCAAGGTATTGTGATCAACATAGCTCACAGAAAGTTCTGTTTTTACTTTATCTTTGTTTAAGGTCTCAAACTGGAGATAAGCAAGTGTGCCTGTTGCGTCTTGTGTCAGGGTTTGGCCTATTCTAATTCCAAATTGTTTCTCTAGATCGCCTTCTAATAAATGAGCTTCGAGTATTTTTTGATAGATATTTCTCGGTGACACCTAATAAACAGAATAATGCCTAATTTATATATCTAACCTTTATTCAGAATAAGAACTATTCCATATCTGTTCCCTGGAAAGCGAGCAGATCTTCTGTTGTAAGTTTCATGCCTTTCCTCATCTTTTCCTCGACAGACAATTTCTTCTGTTCCAATTGCTCTTTTTTCTTTTTTTCGGAGATTCTCTTGGCGCTTTTTTTGCTATCTTCTGCTCTTGAGCTTAATTCATTTAGTTCTTCCAGCTTTTTCTTTAAAGCAACATTTACCTCATTGAATCTCTTCTTCTGTTCAATAAAGTCCTTAAATGTTTTTTCTTCTTCTTCCTTTATAGCATCTATTTCACTTGAAGCTTCTATCAAAGTTTCATGTTTTTCCTGGCTTTTTTTTGCATGATTCTGGACTTTTTTATGTGTTTCCTGGGCTACCTTTTTTTTCATGTCTATTTCCTCTGATAGAGCATGTATTTTCCCAAGAACGTCTGAGACAACCTTGGATTGATCCATTTTCTTTTTCAGGTCCTTGATCTGCTTCATTATCTTCTTTTCTTTATCAAAAGACATGGGCTCTGTTTCTATCTTAAACTCTAAAGCTGAGATCTGGCGCATTATGCTTGTAGGGTTGCCCTGTATATTATGTTTTCTTAATAACTCATCTCTTTGCTTTTCTATATCTTTTATTTTTTCTACTGCCTGCCTTACTTCTTTATTGCGCTTCTCCCTCTCTACTTTATCCTGCTTTACCTGGCCTGTGAAAGAATTCCTTTCTTTACGGCTTTTCTTTATCTCGTCAATAAGGCTAGAAATCTTGTTTGAAAGCTCGGTCTTTTTTTGAAAAGACGCTTCTTTCTTATCATTAATGCTATTCAATTCGCTTTGTAGCTGTGAAATCTCTCTTCTCTTTTCACCAATCTTCCTGAATAATTTGTTTTTTTCCTCGGCTGTCCGCATAGTGTGTCACGTTCTGTCTTTGAAATATGTCTTGATTAAAAAAAATAAAAAAACGGTTAAAAAAAAATGATTTAACCAAATAAAGCGCCCAGACCAGCAGCAGCCTGCTCTTCAGTCTTCTTATCTTCTTCAGGCTTTTTTTCTGCTTTCTTCTCGTCTGCCTTACCTTCAGCAGCTGGAGCAGCAGCTGGAGCAGCAGCGACCGGGACTGAAGCCTTCTCTATAGCCTCGTCTATATTTACCCCATCTAAGCTTGCTACTAGAGCTTTTACGCGAGCTTCATCTACCTGAACGCCTGCAGCTTCAAGCACTTTTTTAACAGCGGCCTCGTCAACCTTGCCACCTGTCTTGTGTATTAACATTGCCGCATAGATATATTCCATTTTATTTACCTCCGAAAATGTTTATTGAGGAAGTTTCAAAAATCTCGATTTTTGATACCCCTATTAAACATTAGTTTATATTTGCAGTTTGTTTTAAGCCCCCTGCCTGGTTTTGGGCTTTTGCTAAAAGATCGTTAATTGTGCCGGGGCTTATGATATTTGCTTCCAGGCCCAGTGATTTTGATTGCACATGGGCTTTCATGATTAAATCTGTTATTGTTTCCCTGCAGGAGTATGTTATCTCCATTGCAAGATTTCTTGAATATGCTGCAGCAACGGTTAAGTCCTGCAGGAATTTCTCCTCATCAATATCCAATACTTTCCTGCCATATATAACTCCATTTTCATATATTGCTGTGACATCCAATCCCAGCTCCATTGGCTTAATATCAAGCCTTGTCAATATGCTTGCTGCATTAACAGTTATCTCTTCTCCTTCTTTGACGACAATTTTATCCTCTTTTATAGCTACCTTTCCAGCTTCCACCCCTGTCTTTATGCCTAATGCTCCCAGTTCACCTATAATTGGCCCTGGTAAGAAGGGAGTTGCACCAGCTTTTACAATTATGTCCCTTGGAGCTATCTGGCAGGGTTTTGCAAAAGAAGGTGATTTTGATTGCTTGATTATCTTATATATTGTAAATGGGTTTTCTTTTGAGAAAAGCAATGCAGGCATTCCTTTCAACTGCCCTATAAGATCTTTAACACCTTGTTTCTGCTTGTCAGCTTCTTCAAAGGCTATCTTCATGAGCCTTGATTTGGTCATGGTTATCAATGCTTTATCCCTTAACTTTGACCTCATATTCTGCAAAGCTGGAGCTGGCAAGTTTTCCATATTTAATGCTCCTATGATAGGATATTCCTGGATAAGCTTAACTAGTTTAGCCACAACATCTTTTTTGTATTGAGCAACGTGAGCCATTTTGATCATTCAGTTTTTTCTTTTGGGGCTTCTTTTGAAGCTTTTTTCTTTTCTTTAGTTTGCGCTTTTTTAGCTGGTTTTTTCTCTTCTGGAGATTTTTCCTTTTTTTCAGCTGGATTTTCTTTGGCTTTTTCTTCTGATTTCCCTTTAGGAGCTTCTTTTTCTGGCTGTTCTTTTTTCTCAGTTGGTTCTTCTTTTAATTTTTCACCAACCCCATATGCTTTACCCATTGTCAATTTGAGATACACATTTTTAATGTTATGAACCTCGCCAGGAAGGGAATGCATTAAGGTATTATATATAGCCAATATATTATCTATCAGTTCATTATCCGGTGTGTCTTCTTGGCCAACATATGTCTGGAAAAGAGGATTAGTCTCAATCTTTATTTTTACTGTTTTCTGAAGCTTCTCTACAAGAGGCTGCAGGTTAGCATTAGGCGGAACAACGCAGCCTGCTTTAGGATTTGGCATCTTGCCGAGCGGACCTAAGGATCTACCGAAGGTTGTAGCTACTTTAGGCATTATGTTTGCCTGAGCAACAAAGAATGTATGCTCTTTTGCTAGTTTTTTCAGCTTTTTCTTATCCGCGTATTTAGAAAAATCATCTACAGATATTACAGTATCAAAGTTGGATTTTGCTGATTCAAGAAGTTCCGGACCCACTAAGCCGCATATCTTAATCTTTTTTCCCCTGGGATAATGAAGCTGGGCAAAAGTATCAACCCGGTTGTCCTGCTTCTTCAGGTCCAGACCCATTAGATTTATGATCAGGTCGATAGTCTGCTTAAAGTTACGCTTTGTAGAATTATCTCTTATAATCTTAAGAGTCTTTTGTATTTTTTCTTTTTCCATTTTTGGTCTACCCTTCTAGCTGTTATGCAGTTAGTTCGCGGGATTATTGTTAATAGAGGAAAAGGAGTGTTAGGTGGTTTATAAAGGTAATGGGTGGTGTGGGTTTGCATAAATATTAGACTCTGCACAAAAAATAATCATTTTGCACAAAAAATATATTAACTCAGTCGTCTTTACTTCATATATGGGCAAAATTATATCTACTATCATATGGCAAGGTATTATAGCTATAGTATTCTCATCTGCACTGGCTATGAAGCATTACCTAGGTATTCAAAGAGTTCTACTTCCTTTAGGTATTATAGTGTGGATTTGGATAATAGTGGCTATAATTCTACAAGTCGCCATTCAATTCAATGTAATAAAACAATAATACATACTAAAATGTTATCTCCACTTATGAGTACTTTTTTTGATTTCTTTTTACTAGTATTTTCCTTAATAATAGGTTCTAAAATTTTGTCTGAGTTTGATTTTGGAGCTTACTTTAAGAAACAGAAAAATGACCTAAATACATCTAAGAAGCTAGGTCTTTTAATTATCTTTCTGGCGTTAATATTTGTTATATATCTTTTGAAGAATTATCTAATGTTATAAAAAAGTTATAACTTGAAAAAAATGTTATAAATATATTATTTCTTAAGGCTAAACTTTTGCGTTTTTGATTTCCAGATTTCTCTGCTTTCTCGTCCTTATATTCATCCTTATCCATAACTTAATTTTCAGACCATTTTGGCTTAGTTTCAAAACCGAAAGTATTATTTAATATTGCTTGTATAATAATTATCACCTCTTTTTTGTTGTTTTTGTGTCAATATTAACAACATAAAAGAGGTTTATAATATTATTGTATCACGGGGACTATTGGTTGGGTCATAAAGGGAAAA
The DNA here is from genome assembly GCA_023140175.1 of Nanobdellota archaeon. Classification (GTDB taxonomy): domain Archaea; phylum Nanobdellota; class Nanobdellia; order Woesearchaeales; family WJIZ01; genus WJIZ01. The sequence continues at coordinate 12,932 of JAGLMD010000032.1, forward strand.
CATTTAAATATGTGCTTTCCTAGGAAAGAGATTATCAAGAAAAATAATTTGTTTTATCGTCTATAAAACAGGGGTGAAATTAATGAGAAAGGGGGACTGTACTATTTCTTTTACAGATATCCTTATAAATTCAGCTTCACTCCTTAAATCTAGTAGAATAATGTGGGACGTAACATTTATATATCAGTATGGGAATTTGTATACTAAATAGGAGATTAAAATGAGTAATGTTGTTTTTGAAGAATTAGGTGAAAAAGAAAAAAGCTTGTTATTAAAGGCATTTGATTATGATGTCGATGATAAAGGCTATATTTTAGATAGTTCTGGCCAGAAAATAAGGTCAGAGGAGAATCATTATTCTTTCTTACATATTAAAGGAGCAGGATTAATGCCTGGGTCTTTAAAGGTTATTGATGGGACCCCCACCGCCATTTCTAAATTTCTTAGAGAGAGAGTGGAGGAGAATGGTTGCAATACCCCCGATTAATACGATTCTATTAGAAATAAAGGACTTACCTTTCTTAGAAGCAATAGTCTATCTTACAGGCAAGGGTATTGTAAATTATGCACAAAAAGGATATGGAAAATTAAAGGAAGTAATAAAAGAGAAATATAACTTAAGTAAATATGCCTTTGTCCCAAGTAAGAAAGAAGCTAATAGCCTGAAAAACTTTTCTAGTCAACCCAATTACAGGCAAGTTCATTTACTAGTACCTAACTACAGATATATAGATATAATAAGAACTGGCTTATTAATCAAATCTTATCATGATGATAATACAAAAGCAAATAGGGAAAGAGTTAAAGAGATAAAAGCTAGAATAAAAAGACGGCCTAATGGTCAGAAGTTACTAAAAATTGCTGATTTGCCAACAATACCTTTCTTTAATAGTATCCTAAAACTGCTTTATGATTTAAAGTTAGAAGGGTACAGTGAGAAACAACTGGAAGAAGCATTTGATGAAGCTATAGGTAATTGGGACAGGTCCTCATTGCTAGTTAAGAACGCACATAGTATTAATAGCATAGTTAAATTTTGTAAGCAACAAATAATGTTAGAAAAAAATTTCTTCTTTCTATTAGGTATGCGAACTGCTGCGGATAAAGCTAGAACAGGGTTAGAAAAATTGACTAAAAGAAAATTTTTAGAAACTAAAGGGTATAAATATACTATTAATGAAACTCAATTAGGTAATTCACCAAGGGTAGAAATTACAATTTATTATTCTAAATAATCTTGATATATTTCATAGAAATTCTAATCATAATAAACCTTAAGCAATATAAATTCTCTGCGTTTTCTTCTCTTTCATTATCCTTACCAACTTCAAATATTCTAAATTCTCTGAAAATTTTTTCAGCTCCTTTTCATCTTTTATCGTTATTCTTTTTGCCATCTTCAGCCTATGATGGTTCTTTCTCCGCTGAAATCCTTCTGGGGAGCTTGTCCGAACTTGCATGTCTCGCAGGTCCAGTCAAGGTAGATATAATTATCTACATGCTTGTAGCGCCGGAGGACATCGTCAAGATATATCCTGATTAAGGCATGGTCAAGCACCAAAACTAATTGTGTTTTTATACCGATGCTTTCCATGAGTGCTGCCATTGTTATTGCGCCTGATTCACAGTCTCCACCGCCTGTGATAAGGAAATCTGAAGGAGATTCTACATATTCTACACCTATCGGATCAGATATATAATCATAGTTATCCCTTATGAAATAATAGATCGCCTTTGCCTGGCACACCTTGCTGCCGTCGCATGCCAATGCTGCTATCTTGTTTGAGATCTGCTTTATCAGTATATCAGAAGGAAATATTGGCTTAAGATAATCATACTGGCTTTCTATCTTAAATGTTGTATTTGATAATTGAATATTTCTAGGGAGGACTTCTTCTATTGTAGGATCATAAGTGGGTTCTGGATCTAGTTTTATTGCCTGTGAGGGAAAATACCATAGTATAATCAAAAGTACAAGCGCTATCCCAAGAATATACTTAATGGGACCTTTCCACCATGGTTCTTCTATATCTTCAAGATATTCTTCTTCCATTATTGTATTATATAGGGATATAATTTAAAATTGTTTGGGTTTTATTAGAGAAAATCTTTATAAATTAGGCTCTAATATGGGTATTGGGGGTAAAATGAAGACTAATTTCCCAGACATGTCAGAAATCGCAAGCAGGAAAGAACATAGAGAGCTGACTAAAAGTGAGCAAGCGAGTTCTAAGCATGATCAAGAAACGAATAGATTTAAGACATCGTTTCTTGACATGATAAAGTCACCAAAGGATATAAGGCTGCTTAATAAAGACCAGCTCAGACTTTTAGCCCAGGAAATAAGGCATGAAATGATAAATACTGTTGCTAAATGCGGCGGGCATCTCGGACCTAGTTTAGGAGTTGTGGAGCTTACCATTGCTTTGCATTATGTATTCAATTCACCAAAAGATAAGATAATATGGGATGTTGGGCATCAGAGCTATCCGCATAAGCTTCTTACTGGCAGAAAGAAAGAGTTCTCAACTTTGAGGCAATATAAAGGATTGTCTGGATTTCCTAAGATAGATGAATCTGAGCATGATGCTTTTGGAGTTGGCCATAGCTCTACATCAATCTCAGCAGCTTTGGGAATTGCGAAAGCACGCGATTTGAAGAATGAGGATTTTAAGGTAATGGCTATTATAGGAGACGGCGCTCTGACAGGAGGAGAAGCATTTGAGGGACTAAATAATGCAGGGCATTTGAGGAGCGACCTTATTGTTGTGCTTAATGATAATGGGATGAGCATAGGCAAGAATGTTGGCGGGTGGTCTAATTATATACAGGAGATGGTAACTAATCCTAAATACTGCAAGACAAGGAAGAAATTCGAGGGAATGCTGAAAAAATTTCCATTAGGAGATGTTGCTGCAGAGAAGGCTCTTGAGCTGGAAGATACTTTAAGAGCAGTGTTTAGCCCAGGTATGCTTTTCAAGCAGTTTGGATTCAAATACTATGGACCTATTGACGGCCATAATATAGGAAAGATCATACAAGCTTTGAATAATATCAAGAATATTAAAGGCCCTATTTTGCTTCATGTAAGAACAAAAAAAGGAAAAGGATACCAATATGCTGAGAGTGATAAAACAAAGTTTCATGGCATAAGCCCTTTCAATGTCAAAAATGGAGAGAAGATAAAATGCGCAAATGTCATAAGCTATACTGAAGCATTCTCAAATATACTGATAAAACTAGCAAGCAAGGACAAGAAGATTGTTGCAATCACTGCTGCAATGGCTACCGGAACTGGCTTAGATAAATTTGCAGAGAAATTTCCTGAAAGATTTTTTGATGTTGGAATAGCAGAGCAGCATGCTGTTACTTTTGCTGCCGGCCTAGCCTCATATGGATTCAGGCCTGTTGTTGCGATATATTCTACATTCCTGCAAAGGGCTTATGACCAGATAATCCATGATGTCTGCCTGCAGAATCTTCCTGTTATCTTTGCTATTGACAGGGCCGGCCTGGTTGGAGAGGACGGCGCAACACATCAGGGTGTGTTTGATATGTCTTTTTTAAGGAATGTGCCCAATTTAGTTATAATGGCTCCTAAGGATGAGAACGAGCTTGGAAGGATGCTAAAGACTGCGATCGAGTATGACAGGCCTATTGCTATAAGATATCCAAGAGGATGCGGAGAGGGAAGAAAGATTTATGAAGACCCTAAACCAGTTAAGATGGGAAAGGCAAAGATATTACGAAAAGGAAAGGACATAGTGGTTATATGCATCGGGCCCTGCGTTACAACAGCATTAGAGGCTGCAAAGGAATTAAAGAAAATAGACTGCTGTGTGATAAATGCAAGATTTGTCAAGCCGCTCGATAATGAGAGGATACTGGAGAATGTGAAGAGATGTAAGAAAGTTCTTACAATAGAGGAAAATTCTTTAAAGGGCGGTTTTGGATCTGCTATAGTTGAATTACTAGAGGAAAATAAGGTTAATGCTACTGTTGAAAGAATAGGTGTACCTGATAGATTCATAGAGCATGGCGCTCAGAATATACTAAGGAAAGATATTGGATTGGATAAGGAAAGTATAAAGAAGAAAATATGGGGTATGGTTAAGGGATGAGTTTATTATTTTGAAAATAAAATAATGAAAACCAAGAAAATAAAAATCGGCAGGATATATATTGGAGGA
>JAGLMD010000033.1 GCA_023140175.1 Nanobdellota archaeon
CTCCAATTAGTGTTCAGAGTATGTGCAAGAGATTTTTCTAAAATCTCGGAAAAGGGCATATAGGGAGACATAAAGTCTCCCAAAGCGAAAGATGAAAACAAAAAAGATTAGAATCGGCAGGATATATATTGGAGGAGATGCTCCAATTAGTGTTCAGAGTATGTGTAATACAGACACCAAAGATGCACAAGCTACGATTAAGCAGATACATAAATTAGAGGAAGCTGGGTGTGAAATAATAAGGGTGGCTGTGCCTGATATTGAATCTGCAAATGCACTTAAAGAGATTAAAGATAATATTTCTATTCCATTGGTTGGAGATATCCATTTTGATTATAAGCTGGCATTAGAAGCAGCAAAGCATGTAGATAAGCTAAGGATAAATCCGGGGAATATAGGAAAAGAGGATAAAGTAAAAGAGGTTATTGATGCAGCAAAAGAGCATTCATTGCCTATAAGGATCGGGGTAAATTTAGGAAGCTTAGAGAAAGATATTGAAGCAAAATTGGGATTAAGTGCTGAGGCTATGGTTGAGAGTGCTGCAAGGCATATAAAAATATTAGAGGATAATGATTTCTTTGATACTATTGTTTCGCTTAAGGCAAGCGATATACATAAGATGATAGAAGCAAACAGGATTTTTGCGCAGAGATATTCTTATCCATTGCATTTGGGTGTTACAGAGGCTGGTTCTGTCTATACCGGGACAATCAATAATGCAATTGGAATCGGGGTTTTGCTTGAAGATGGAATTGGAAATACGATAAGAGTAAGCTTATCAGGAGAGCCGATTGAAGAAGTTAAAGCTGGATGGCAAATTTTGAAAGCTATGGATCTAAGGCAAAGAGGAATTAAATTAGTTGCTTGTCCTACATGCGCAAGAGCAGAGATTGATGTTGCTAAGATTGCAAAGGAGATTGAAGAGAAAACTGCTTCTATTAAGAAACCCATTAAAGTGGCTGTAATGGGCTGTGCGGTCAATGGGCCAGGAGAAGCTAAAGAAGCTGATATTGGTGTTGTTGGCGGGAAGGATAAAGCGCTTCTTTATTTGAAAGGTGAGATTAAAGAGAAAATTGAAAAGGATAAAGTAATTCAAAAACTTTTGGAGGAAGTAAATAAGTGTACGACCTAAAAAAGCAAATTTATCGCTGGGGTGCATCCTTAGTTGGATTTGCTGATCTAAAAGAGTATATACCAGATAATCTTAAACCATATCCAAATGCGATTTCAATCGCAGTAAAACTCGACGATAAAATAATCAATAAAGTAAAGGAAGGTCCAACAAAGGAGTATATCGGGCATTATCATGATATTAACAATAAATTAAATGAAATTGCAAAAAGAACTGAAGGATTCCTTGTTGCCCAAGGTTATGATGTGTATGTGATTGAGGCATCAAAAAGAATTAAACCGAATATATTGAGAGGAGAAATTCCACATAAGACAGCAGCAACAAGATCTGGTTTAGGCTGGATAGGTAAAACTGCCCTATTAGTAACGAGGAGTTATGGCCCAAGAATTCGCTTAGTAACAGTATTAACAAATGCTCCCCTAAAATTCAACAAACCAATGGATAAAAGTAAATGCGGCAATTGTCAAGTATGTGTTGAAAAATGTCCTGCAAATTCATCAAAAAACACCAACTGGAAACCAGGAATGAAAAGAGAGGAAATATTTGATCCATATGCTTGCGAGAAAATGACACAAATATTAGGTAAAAAATTCAATTTTGGGATGTGCGGTATCTGCGTTAGCGTATGTCCCTTTGGAAAAACAAAATGAAAAACATCTCAATCTTGGGCAGCACCGGAAGCATAGGAACTCAAGCATTGGATGTTATAAGAAATAATAATTCTGAATTTTCTGTAAAAGCTTTGGCATGTAATTCGAATATTGAATTATTGAAAAAACAAATTGCTGAGTTTAAGCCGGAAGCAGCTGCTGTTTTTAATAAAGAAAAAGCAGACGAGTTAAAGGCGGATATTCCTATTTATTCTGGAATGGAGGGATTGATTGAATTAGCAAAATTAGATTCTGCTGATACGGTACTTAATTCTTTAGTTGGAAGCATAGGGGTAAGGCCGACTGTTGAAGCAATTAAAGCAGGCAAGAATATTGCTCTTGCAAATAAGGAAACATTGGTTACTGCTGGGAGTATTATCATGGAACTAGTTTCTAAGAATGATGTTTCCTTAAAACCGATTGATTCTGAGCATAGTGCTATTTTTCAATGCTTGAATGGAGAAAAAAGAGAAGATGTGAAGAGAATAATAATCACTTGTTCTGGTGGAGCATTCAGGGATAAAAGCATAGACGAGATGAAAAAGCTTAAGGCAGCTGATGCTTTAAAACACCCTAACTGGAATATGGGGAATAAGATAACTATTGATTGTGCAACACTGATGAATAAGGGATTTGAGGTTATTGAGGCTAAAATGCTATTTGGAGTTGATTATGATAATATTGATGTTGTGATCCATCCGCAAAGTGTGATACATTCTTTAGTTGAGTTTAAAGATACTTCTGTTATTGCTCAGCTTGGATGGCCTGATATGAAATTGCCCATACAATATGCTTTATCGCATCCAAGAAGGTTTTCAAATAATTTTAAGAGTCTGGATTTAGTTAAAGTTGGTGAATTGAATTTTAAAGAGCCGGATACTGAAAGGTTTCCTTGTCTAAGATATGCTTATGAAACTGGAAAAGCTGGAGGAACATTGCCTTGTGTAATGAATGCTGCTAATGAGATAGTTGTTGGAGCATTTCTTGATGGGAAGATATGTTATCCAGATATTGCAAGGTTGATCAAAGAAGCTATGGATAAACATAAAAATATAAATAATCCTGAGCTTGATGATATCCTTAATATTGATAAAAAAGTAAAAGAAGAGACTAAAATAAGAGTTCTGAATAAAGGATGAACCAATTTAAATATTTTTTAGCTCCCCTTGAGAATTTTACAGGACCTGCATTGAGATCAATTTGCCATAAATATGGAGCAGACTTAACATTCACTGAACTAGCAAGAGTGGATAGCTTAGCAAGAAATAATAAGAGTACTTTATCAAGGATTGAACTAAATGATGACTTTCCTGTTATTATCCAGCTCCTCGGATCAAATGAAGATAGTTTCAAGAGATTTCTTAGCAAGTTTGAACCTCTTAAGGGATTCAAGGGGTTTAATCTTAATCTTGGCTGCCCAAGTCTTGATGTAATAAGAATAGGCCAAGGAAGCGCCTTGATAAGAAGGATTACTAAGACAAGAAAACTTATTGAAATATTTAGAGATTACAGTTATCCAATATCCATAAAGATGAGACTCGGCATTAATGCAATGGACAAGAAAAATAAAGTCTACCTCAACTTGATTAATAAGGTATCTCCTGATTTTTTTATAGTTCATGCAAGGCATGCTATGCAAACATATGCTAATCCTGCTGATTTCAGCATATATGAAGAATGTGTAAAAACCGGAAAAAAGATAATCGCTAATGGAAATATAGACAGCACAGATAAAACATCTTTTTTAAGACAAATTGGTGTAATGGGGGTGATGTTAGGAAGACATGCTGTAGTAAATCCGGGAATTTTTAACCTATTAAAAGGCATCGATATTCCAAATATTGAGCAAATGCGCAATGAATATATAGAAATGGCAGATAGGATGAATGAACCTTCCAGATATAGAAAGAATGTCCTTAAACATATAGGTAATGATTATCAAAAGATATAAAAACTTATTATCGAGATTAGACTAACATGACTAATTATGCTTTGATAACTGCTGCAGGTATCGGCAAAAGGATGAATACTGAGATGAACAAGATATTTCTTCTATTAGATGAAATTCCCATTGTAGCTATGACCATAAAGAGATTTCAGGATTGCAATGCTATAGACAAAATAATACTGATTGCGAGAGAAGAAGATAAAGATGAATTGCAGAAAATTAAGGATAAAAATGATTTCAATAAAGTAGAAAAAATAGTTTTGGGTGGAGATAAAAGACAAAATTCTGTTTATAATGGGTTAATCTCAATTGAGAATGCTAAGGTAGATGACATAGTTGTTATACATAATGGAGTAAATCCTTTTATTGATGAAAAAACGATTATTGACAGCATAGAGGCAGCAAAGAAATATGAAGCTGCTGTGGTCGGCTTTAGAGCAAGAGATACTATAAAAGAAGTAGATGAAAAAGGATTTGTTGCAAAGACATTAGAGAGAAATAAGATGTGGCAGGTGCAAACTCCACAAACAATAAGGTATGGTACGGCAATCAGGGCTTTCAAGAAAGCATTTGACGATGATTTTTTTGGGACTGATGATACTATGCTTGTAGAGAGATTGGGGAAAAAAGTAAAGATGATTGAGTGCCCTTATGAGAATATCAAGATAACCCTGCCAAATGATCTGGAGTTCGCGAATAAACTGCTGAAGAATTCGAGAATTGGCTTTGGAATGGATTCGCATCGTTTTGTCGGAGAAGACGATAATAAAAAATTAGTAATTGGGGGCATAGAGATTGAAGGAGAGAAAGGATTTGATGCTAATTCAGATGGGGATGTCATCATGCATGCGTTATTCAATGCAATATCCCAAGGACTTGGAGAGAGATCAATAAGCCATTATGCTGATGAGATGTGCGAAAAAGGAGTCAAAGACAGCAAGGAATATCTTAAAGTAATACTCAAGATAATGGAAGAGAGGGGTTATTCTATCGGCAATATTGGAATCATGTTGGAGGGAAAAAGGCCAATGATCTCTGAGCATGAAGACAGGATAAAAGAGAATATTTCTTCAATTGTTTCTTTAGATAAAGATAAGATTGGAATAACAGCTACTTCCGGGGAAGCATTGAGTGCTTTTGGAAAAGGATTGGGAATGCAATGTTTCTGTGTTATTAGTTTGAATAAAAAATAGAAAGGTTTAAATATAATCCTAAATTTAGGACTGATTAAACCTAAAAGTAGGATTAAGATGTTAAAGAAAACTTACAAAATATTGAATATATTTGCTAAAAATCTTTCTATGATATATGCTTTTAGAGATATCAAAAGATTATCCAAAAGTAAATCAGAAAGCTATACTTATAATTCTTTAAAAAAATTTGTTGAAGAAGGTATTCTAATTCAAAAAAAATTAGGAAATAGCCTATTATATTCTATAGCCCATAACTCAAAAGCTATCATTAACTTATCAATTGCTTCTGAATATGAAGCATGGAACAAAAAACATATCCCTTATATGGATATAGAGAAATTAGTTAATAAGATACACACCTATTTTTTCAGCTTATTAATAACAGGCAGTTATGCAAGGGATGATCAAAAAAAAGAATCTGATATCGATATTATCATAATTTCGAATATTGACTCAAAAAAGATTTATGCAGAATTAAGACATATTTGTGAAATGAATATTCCGCCCATCCACTTATATGTTTTTACGGAAGAAGAATTCCTGCAAATGCTATTGGATGAGAAATCGAATTACGGAAAAGAAATTGTGAAGAATAACTTAATTCTTTATGGCGGGGAATCATATTATAGGATAATATTTACGGCGATGAAAAATGGATTCACTTATTGAGATTTATCTTAGAAGGGCAGACAATGAAATTCTGGCAGGAGAATCTCTAAATAGATTGAGTGAAAATCGGGAGGATAAAGAAAATTTTGAGCTGCCTTCTGACATCACTTTCTATAGCTCTGTGATTTCTCATTCATACTATTCGATTTTTTACAGTACAAAAGCATTACTTTTAACTGAAAAAATAAAAACATCCTCCCCTAATGTGCATAAAAAAACTTATGAAGAATTAAAGAAAAAATTTGTCGATAGTGGAATCCTGGATGTAAGCCTTTTAAAGATCTATAAGAAAATAATTATCAGAGCAGATCAGCTTCTTCATATATTCGCAGAAGAAAAATGGAAACGCGGTCATTTCACTTATCAAACAGTTGCTCAAGCGAATAAGGGACCTGCGGAGGAGTCAATAAAACATGCGAAATTTTTTGTAGCCCATATAATAAAAATTATTAAGGAAAAAGCCATATGAAACTAAGAAGCTATGCCAAAGTGAATCTCACTTTGGATATTCTCGGAAAAAGAAATGACGGGTATCATGAATTAGAGACTGTATTCCAGCAGATTGAACTGTATGATGATGTTGAATTAGAGGAGATTGATGAAGATAAAATATTGATTGAATGTAATGTAAAGGAGATTGAAAATGAAGATAATCTGGCTTACAAGGCTGCTTCTTTATTGAAGGAAAAGTATGATGTTAAAAAAGGAATCAGGATTAAGATTGAAAAAATTATTCCGATAGGTGCCGGCTTATCCGGGGGGAGCTCTAATGCTGCTGCTGTTCTAAAGGGGTTGAATTCTTTTTGGGAGCTAGGAGTGGATAAAAAAGAGTTAATTTCAATTGGAAAAGAATTGGGTATGGATGTTGCTTTTCATATCTTGGGGGGAACATGCCTGGGAAAAGGAAGAGGAGAGATATTAGAAAAAATAAAGGATTTAGATAAATATCATGTTATTGTTGTTTATCCTGGTTTTTCTATAAATACAAAAGAGGCTTATTCAAAACTTGATTATGATAAGATTGGAAAAGAAAAAAGCTCTGAGAGATTTGTTGAGGAGTATGATACTGAATATCTGCATAATGATTTTGAATATTCCATATTGGAAAAATATCCAGAAATAAGAAAATTAAAAGAGGAGATAGGTGAAAGTGCTTTATTATCTGGCTCTGGTTCTTCTGTCTTTGGATTGTTCAAGGATGAAAATAAAGCAAAAGCTGTTTATGATGAACTGAAGAGAAAGTATAAAGAGGTTTTCTTGACAAAGACATGGAATAAAAGAATTGAGTTAGCGAAGGAGATGGGTTTTTGTTTTGGTGTCAAAAGAGCTATTGAGGAAATCAATAAGATTGATAATAATGGAAATTTATACGTTCTAGGCAAGCTTATCCATAATCCCCAGGTAATCAGCCAGATTGAAGAAAGGGGAATAAAGATGATTGATGATTTCAATGATATTGATGAAGGCACAATAGTTATTTCTGCTCATGGTGTTGCTGATAAGGTTATTGAAGAGATAAAGGCAAAAGGATTGAAAGTGATTGATCTTACATGCCCTCTTGTAAAGAAGGTTCATGATATAACAAAAGAAGAAGAAAAGAAAGGGAGAAAGATTATAGTGTTTGGTGATAAGGATCATACTGAGGTTAAGGGAATCATAGGAAATCTGAGTAATTATAGGGTTATAAGTGATATGGGAGATTTATCTAAAGAAGATCTTAATTGCAAATTAACTATTGTGTCGCAAACAACAAGAGAGACTGATAAATTTCAGGAAATTTCGAGAAAGATTAATGATATTAACAAGGATACTGAAATAAGAGATACTATATGCATAGCAACAAAAGAGAGGCAATCAAGCTCTATAGAATTAGCAAAAAAATCTGATATAATGATTGTGATAGGTGGCAAGATATCATCAAATACAAAAAGGCTGGAAGAGGTATGCGGGAAGTATTGCGAGACAAGGCATATCGAAACAGAAAAGGAGTTAAATAATGGGTGGTTTGTCGATAAAGAAAAGATTGGAATAACTGCTGGTGCTTCAACACCAGATTGGATAATAAAAGCAATACATAAAAAAGTATCAATAATAATATGAACTTCAAGGATATATTGGGAAAGTATAAGAAGAGAATTGATGATGAGATAGGTTTATTTCTTGATAAAGAAAAAGTAGATAACGGTTTCCTGGATAGAGCAATAAGAGATTATATAATGGATGGTGGAAAGAGAATAAGGCCAATTGCCATGATTGCTGGTTTTGAGGCTTTGAAGGGAAAGGAAGATAAGATAGTAATGCCTGCTATTGGGATTGAATTTCTGCATAATTCAACTTTATGCCATGATGATATCATGGATGAGGATATAATGAGAAGAAACAAGAATAGCTGTCATAAGGCTTTCCAGAATATTTTTCTTGAAAAATTCAAAGAGAGAGAATATAGCGGCAATATATTTTCAAAGGAATCTTCCAGATTCGGGGTTTCTAATGCTATAATAGCAGGAAATATATTCAACTACTTCGGATATAAGTGTTTTTCTGAATCTGGTTTTGATGCGGAGGTCAAAGAGAAAGCGATCAAAAGGATCAATGAGATCATGATAGGGGTTAATCATGGACAAGAGCTTGATCTTCTATATGAGAATAAAGAAAATATTACAGAGAAAGAATATCTTGATATGATAAGCAAGAAAACTGCACTTTTATTGGGTGGAGCTTTTGAGATTGGAGCAATATTTGCAGAAACAGATAAAGAAAAACAAGATAGTTTTTTCAATTATGGCTTTAACTTAGGAATGGGGTTCCAGATTATAGATGATATTATGGATGTTGATGAAAAGATGAATAAAGGACATGAGCGGGGTTCTGATATTAAAAAAGGAAAGAGAACAATCATAGTGATAAAGGCATTGGAGAAATGTGATAAGAAAGAAAAAGGATTTGTCAACAAAGTGCTTAATGATGAGAATTGTTCTGATGAAGAGATTAAGAAAGTTATAGATATTTTTAGGCAGAAAGGAGCGATAGATTATGCAAGAGGGCTTGCTTCTGAAAAAATAGAGTGTGCAAAAGATGTTTTGATTAGGATAGGTAATGACCTGAACAGGGAATATGTTAATTTTTTTGAGAGTCTTGCTGATTATTTTATCGAAAGAAAGATTTAGAGCATCTTATACAGCTTTTCAAAGTCTACTTCTGTATTAACGCAGCCATCTTTCAGTAGTTTTAATCCTTTGGTGTTGATTTTTTGTTTTTTCATCAAGGCCAGGCCTTCTTTTAATTCAGTATCGCATGCAACGCCTATAACAAGCTCGGGATTTTTGTATTCTTTGAGTATTTTTTTTATCATAGAGGCTCCAGGCACTATAAAGACCTTATATCCTTTCTCCTCTGCCTTTTTCTTGAATCTGCAGATTTCACATTTGCCGCAATTTAGAAGTTGATATCCATGATCTGTTAATTTTGCCTTGCAATCAGTATTTCTAAGACAGTGCGGCAAGAATATTATCTTCATTTATGTTAAACCTCGTATGTTTATAACTCTCTGCAATAAAGGCTGATTGTGGCATTCATCTATAGGCACGTAAAGTGCATTATTGCCGTTACAGCAAGGCAAAACCCATATAAAACGCATGCTCTGAAAGGAGATGCATGAATATTACGAGCCAGCCCATATTGCCTTATGGATTTGCGGGAATGCCTCCCCCTTTCAAGTGGTTCTTTAAGAATCAGAAGAAGTTTAAACTTTAAAAATATATTCATTCTATTTTTAATTAGGGATGAGAAAACTTTAAAACAGTAATATTTATATACAAATGTACATATTTGTGTTAAAAGGGGTGTGAAAATGCAATCAAAAAACATTACTTTAAGGGTTAATTCTAGCCTATATGATAAGTATAGGAGCTTTTGCAAAAAGAAAGGCTGGCTGATTTCCAGGCAGTTTGAGATTATGATGGAAGGGCAGATAAAAAAAGAAGAAGAATAATGGCTGAAAGTAATGAACTTAGAGAAAAGGCAAGGAAGATATCTAAGGCCGATAAAAAGATCAGGAGATGTGTACAGTCTTTTCAATTAAGAATATGCTAAGCAAGATGATAAATCCAGAAAGAGAGCAAAAACAGAATGTTAATATAAATGATAAAGACCTGAAAGATATGGATCTTGAAAAAAATCAAAATCTCTTTCCATTTCAATTAGGTAAACTAGAAGATTTAAATAGGAAACTCAAAGAAAAAGTGATTAAGACCATTAGCAATTCTGATTTAGGTCACTTTAATAAAGTCTGGGATGATTATACAAAAAAAAGCAATCATGCTCAATTTTTCTGTGAGTTATTTTTATATTATTCCTTATTAAAAAAAGGATTAAAGAATATTGATTTTAGTTTTAAACATGAGGGAGCTGAAAAAGATATTTACTTTGAATATAATCAAAAAAAAGTAAATATAGAATGCACTTCTCCTGAGCCACATTACCAAGAAAAAGATTTTTCAAAAGAAAAATTAAGAAATAATGAATTCTTCTACTTCATACCCAGAGAACTTAAAGATAAACATAATAAAGATTATGATTTGTCAAAAAAATTTATTCAGGATGCAGATTATAAAATATTTTTTGTTCTTCCTTTACACACTTTATATGATAAGAGAGATATACGATTTGATAAATATGAGGGAAAACCTTATGAAGGTATTTGGAAAAATAATGAGCCTGTCACTCTTGAAAAACAATGGAAAACAGACGGATTCAATTTTATATTCTTATTGAGAACGAACCATAATCATAATGGGTCAATTGATTTAATTCCCGAATTATTCACTAATTTACAGAAAGATGACATAATAAAAACGCTTATATTTGATTCAGTGAACAATATTATAAGCGAGTTTTTCGATTTAAAATGTTGTGAGGAGAGTTATGTAGAAGATGAACTCAAAAGATAAAGCATTAGTTGTATTCCAAGGCAAGAAAATCAGGAGAACTTGGTTTAATGATGAATGGTGGTTTTCAGTAGTTGATATGGTAGGAGCGTTGACACAAACAGATAGAGCTAGGAAGTATTGGTCTGACCTTAAAAATAAGCTTACTGAGGATGGTTTTGAAATGTCCGAAAAAATCGGACACTTGAAATTAATGGCAGAAGATGGTAAATTAAGGCTTACAGATTGTGCAAATACGAAAAATATGTTCAGAATCATTCAATCAATACCCTCTCCCAAAGCCGAACCTTTTAAGCAATGGTTAGCCCAAGTTGGTTATGATAGGGTGCAAGAAATAGAGAATCCTGAACTTGCCCAAAAACGAATGAGAGAATTATACAAAGCAAAGGGCTATTCTGATAACTGGATTGAAAAAAGAGTCAGAGGTATTGCTATAAGA
This sequence comes from Nanobdellota archaeon, assembly GCA_023140175.1. Classification (GTDB taxonomy): domain Archaea; phylum Nanobdellota; class Nanobdellia; order Woesearchaeales; family WJIZ01; genus WJIZ01. The sequence goes on from JAGLMD010000033.1 coordinate 10,978, forward strand.
GATGAACTTACAGATGAGTGGAAAGACAGGGAAATTACAGAAGAGATTGATTTTGCGATACTTACAAACGAAATTAGTAAAGCTACTTTTGGAATGACTGTGCAAGAATATAAGAATTTCAAAGGGCTGAAGAAGAAAAACCAGAATTTAAGGGATCATATGGTGGATTGGGAACTTATATTCACTATGCTGGGTGAAAAAGCCACGACTGACATTACAAGAACAAGGGATGCAAAAGGATTTGATGAAAATGAACAGGCTGCAAAAAGAGGGGGGCAAATAGCTTTTAACGCAAAAAAGGAGCTTGAAGAAGAAACTGGTGAATCAATAGTCTCAAAAGATAATTTTTTGAGCCTTGAAGAAAAAAAGAGATTAGGAAGCAGGAATAAAAAATGAAAAAACAAACAAAAATATATTGGCTGTTGCCGGGTTAGTATTATCAGTAATCGCTTTTGGAGATTAAAAGCATGGAACAGAAAGCATTAAGCGATAAAGTAAAGAAGCAAAAGATTCCAAGAGATTCATCATAACTTCAAGATAGGATATCTGGATGACCAAGGGAATTCACAACTTAAGAAATAAAATACTCAATCGCCCCCGGGGGTATTGATATAGTTAAGGGATCTATAACGACCCCACTGCAAGCAGTGAGGTATCATAAGAAAATGGATGAGCTGCAAATTACATTTATTGAAAATAAAGCATTTATATGGGGGTTTTCCTCAGATGACAGTAAAATCTTTACTCCTGTTGATGAAATTGAAAAAAAATATCCTGATATTCTCAATAAAAATGGATGGAAGAAAGCTGAAAAGAGTATTGAGCTTCCAGTTATCGGCAATGCACCTATTGTGCCGGTATCAATGAAACTGTTTTATGCGCAGTATGGCACAAGCAGAACTTCAAAAAATAATTTTCAGATAAAGGGCATAGAAATAAGCGACTTTTCTTTGATTGATGAGCTGCTCAATAGTGAAAAAAGGCATGGAATCTTATTTGGCGGCTCATTTGATTTTTTTAGGCAGTTATCAAAGTTTGCATACAGCCTTGTATCAATGCAGAGGTTTGTGCCATATCATGAAAAAGATAATCCTTGTTTTATTGCAAATCTGGATATTAATGAAGATTATGAAATTTTCTCATGTTTGGCAAAATCTGCCCCATCAAGCATCAAACAAGATTATTCTATAAATAAAGATAGTTTATTAAGGAATATTCTTGATTTTTTTGTAAACGGCATTGTAGTTAAGTGTATTCAAGAACTAAAACTAGACCTTAAAAATCAGACAAAAACAGATAAATGGCTGCACGGGCTTTTAGGGAATAGTACAAAAATTGATGACAGGATAAGATCTGAACTTAAAAGATGGCTTGATTTAAGAAAGGTTAACCATGATCTGGATTTCAATATGCTTTTTAAGCTGACAGAGCCTGAAGAAGACTGCAATTGGGCACTTAGTTTTAATATGCAGTCAAAAAAAGACCCGAGCCTGATAATATGCCTTGATGAATTATGGAAAGGCAGTAAAAAAATTCCCATTAAGAATATCAGGATGCACCTGCTAAAAGACCTGGGGATCGCAGCAAAAACTTCAATGACAATAGAAAAAGCACTTTACCGCCCGAACCCTTATGAAGTTCATATATCGACAGATGAAGCTTATAATTTTATAATCAATGAGTCTTACCTGCTGAAAGACTCTGGGTTTGTTGTACATATACCTAAAATTAATTTTTCAGGCTCAAGACAGATTAAAGCAAGGATAAAACTTAAACAATCAGAAAAGCTCAAAATAGACGGAACAGGGATGCTCGGAAAAGCATTGTTTGATTTTGATTATAGTATTGCAATAGGGGATATAGAGCTGACAAAAGATGAGTTTTATGAATTAAGCAAAAACAAGGATAAATTAGTCAGAGTGAAGAATAAGTGGGTAGAACTGAATACTGCAGATGTTGACAGGGTAATAAAATTTTTTGATGCAAAAAAACAGATCTCTATTCATGATACATTTGTGATTAATTCTCAGCAAGAGGGATTTGAAATAGACGATATAATTGCTCCGGCAGGATTTGAAAAAGAGATAAATGGATTATTTGACTTCAAAAAAATTAAAGATGCTCAAACTCCCCATGATTTTAACGGCATTTTAAGGCATTATCAAAAAGAAGGATTTTCATGGATGCTCCACCTAAAGCAGACCGGTTTTGGAGGAATTTTGGCCGATGATATGGGTTTGGGAAAGACTATACAAGCCATAGCGTATATATTATGTTCAAAGGATAAGCCTTCATTAGTAATATGCCCTACTTCAGTTATTAGAAATTGGAAAAAGGAATTTGAAATTTTTTCACCATCATTAAAGGTGCATATACATCATGGGAAGGATAGGCTGAAGGAAGGATTCATTGAAGAAGATATGAAAAAATATGATGCTGTTATAAGCAGCTATGCTACTATAAGAAGAGATGAAAAAATATTCGAGCAGATAAAATTCAGCACAATAATTCTTGATGAGGCTCAGAATATAAAAAACCCGTTTACAAAACAGGCGATTGCCATCAATAAGCTAAAAAGCAGCCTGCGCTTCTGCCTGACCGGAACTCCAATTGAGAACAGGCTTTCTGAATTCTGGTCAATTATGAACTTTGTAAATCCGGGATTTTTATCAAGCTGGAAATTATTTAAGAAAAATTTTGCAGAGCCAATAGAGCTGGAAGACAACAACTCAAAATCAGACCTTTTGAAGAGGATTGTCATGCCTTTTTTAATGCGGAGGGTCAAAACAGATAAAAGCATAATAGATGACCTGCCCAAGAAAACAGAGATAAAGGAATACTGCACATTGACAAAAGAACAGGCGTCTATTTATCAGGCCATTGTTGATGATTCCATTGAAAAAATAGAGTCAGAGGAAGATAACAGGAGAGCATTGATAATGGCTGCCCTAATAAAACTGAAGCAGGTATGCAATCATCCGGCAAATTATCTAAAGGACAGCACTAAATTATCTGACAGGTCAGGAAAAGTTGGCAGGCTGAGGGAACTTGTTGGAGTGATAATGGAGAATAATGAGAAATGCCTGATATTTACCCAGTATAAAGAGATGGGAAGCCTGCTTAAAAATGATTTAGAGGATATATTTGATACTCCTGTCTGTTTTTTGCATGGCGGGCTTGATATAAACGCAAGGGAGCAGATGATCGAGTTATTCCAGTCAGATGAAGGACATTCGCCCAGTGTATTTATCCTTTCGCTCAAGGCAGGAGGTACTGGAATAAACCTTACAAAAGCAAACCATGTAATACACTTTGACAGGTGGTGGAATCCTGCTGTTGAAAACCAGGCTACTGACCGTGCATTCAGGATAGGGCAAAGGAAAGATGTTTTTGTATATAAGTTTATTACATCAGGAACTATTGAAGAAAGGATAGATGAGATGATTGAAAGAAAGCTGAACCTGTCAAAACAGGTGCTTTCAAAAGGGGAGAAGGCTATAACAGAGCTAGATAATAAAGAATTAAAAGAACTCTTTGCATTAAGAAAAGAGAGTTTAGAGGATTGAATTACTGTTATTTTGAAAGGCAAGATTTATAAATTTGATACAATGAGGAAAGCAATAGCAGAAAATGTTGAATAAATATGACAGAAATGCCTAAATATTCGCACTAATTGCAGGCATTTCTGAACACACGCAAAAATCAGAGATTTTTGGTTTTGCACAGTTGCTATAAATCGGGTGATAAAATGTATTGGGGAAGAGACTGGGATTATTTTCCGAAAGCCGCGCCTCGGCCTAAGCCAAAGCCAGGCAAGAGGAGAAAGAAATTTGGAGCAACATGGTGGGGCAGAAAATGGGTTGACATCTTGTCTGACTATGAATATGACCAAAGAATGTCAAGAGGAAGGTCATACGCAAGAGCAGACATGGTAAAAAAATTTGAGATAGGGGAAAACTCGATTAGCGCAAAAGTCAAAGGCTCATCGGGAGATTATAGTGTAACAATAACTTTTGATAAGTTTAAAAAAAAGGATTGGAAAAATATATCCAATAAGTTAAAGTCTGTTCCTCTTTTAATGGGCAAGTTATTGAACAATGAGATGCCTGAAGAGATAGGGGATGCAACAGGTTATTGTTTTATTCCAGATTCCTTTGAAGCTGAATGCAGCTGCCCGGATTATGCAAATCCATGCAAGCACATAGCTGCAGTTTTTTATACAGTAGCTGATGAGATAGACCATGACCCAATGATAATCTTTAAGCTTAGGGGAATGGAAAAGGATAAATTGCTTAGGATGCTCGAATTGTCTGATGATATTACTGAGACTAAAGAAGATGCAAAGAAAGAAAAGAGAAAGGTGAAGAAGAAGAAGAAGAAGAAGAAGAAGAAGAAGGGAAACAAGCTTCCTGTGCAAAGAAAGAAAAAAGCGATCAAAAGGAAGAGAAAAACAAAAAAAAGTGGGAAACCTAAGAAATAAAAAAAGATGGAACAATTTTATGAATTTAAGCCTGAAAAGAAGATAAATATTAAGATAAAAGAACCTGAAATAGATTTAAGCATCATAAAGAGGCTTGGCAAGCCTAAATTTTGGGTATCTGAGAATGATTTTAATAAAGTAATGGAAAAAATCTATAAAACAGCATCAAAGAATGCGAGAGATAATTATGAGCTAAATCAAGCAAAAAATGGCCAACCAAAACTTTGATCCAAGCATAATAAACATCTTAAAGAAATATGGCGGTGCAGTAAAATGGAACTAGGAAAAAATGATGATGAAAAAGACAGTTTATGGGCAAAGGGCTCTTTTGTTGAGGGAATAGCTCCAGATGAAGCTCAGGAGAAAATGAAAACCATACACAAAAGCCATGATGAAGATATGAATTACAACTGTAAGAAATGCAGTAAGAAAATATCAGCGCATAATAAAGACTGGCATGATTCCATGTGCGATGAATGCTTTAATAATGAATATTTTTCTGAAAATGATGATGCGAACGAAGATACAGAAATTGAAGAGAAACTGGAAGATTTTAATCCTGAAGAATATTCCATATTGGAATTATGCAAGGAAACCGGAACAGGAATAAATGCGATAAATGATACAAATACAGAGGCTTTTATGCCTTTATTGATGGCTATTGAGGAAACAATCTGGAGACATTACTCAGAAGATGATTCCCTAAAAGACTCAAATATAATTGAATCATTAAAGAGTGTGAGGAACAACATATTATCAAATGACGTAAAATTCAATGAAATGGAGAATGATATAATTAATAGGATAAAATTAATCCTATTTCTCAATAACTATGATAGAAGAGACTTATCTTTATCAATCTCAAAAGTGCTAAAATCAGCCAAATTGCATAAATCAACTGGAGGAAGCAGAGGGTATCTTAATTTTATATCTGATTTTTTCAATGAAATGGGGCAAAATGGTTAAAATAAAGCAAATCTTGAGCAAAAAGGAATTAATAGAGATTATAGAAAAGAGACTATAAATAATTGATTTAGGAATAATTATTTTTTTCATTATTAGCCTATTTCTTAATAAATATAAAAATATTTACTATATCCATATCCTTATCTGCAAGAGAAGCACATCATCTGCTTCTGCAGGAGACCTTACACCAGAGACAATAGTATCATCTGCCATAAGGCCACTATCTTCTATTATATCTCTTATAATCACTTCTTCTTCAAAGCCCTTGCCAATCAAAGAAAGGCTGCAGCCATATTTATCCGGGATAAGATCAGCGAATATAGAATTTGATATGTTTTTTGCTGCATCTAAGCTGTTATTAAGAATAAGAATAGCGAGCTGTTTTGATAATGAACAGTCTAAACAGATAATATCAGAAGGAATAAGTTCCAATGATCTATTATCGAGATCAAAGACCTTTAAATCCCTCATTAAGGTTGTTGATTCCCCTGCATAATTCTTTAAAGCACCCATCTCGTTTGAGTCTGATATCATATAAGGCATAAAATAAATAAGAAACGCAATAAGCAATGGCACTACAACCATAAACTCAATAAGAAAGACATTAGACTTTTCCATAAATAAGAAAATAAAAAAGGAACTTTAAAAAGATTACTCTATAAAGATGCCTGCTTTCTTAGCATCATATTTCCATGTTTCTGAAATCTTTTTTGTTCGCTTGTAATATTTTACAAGTTTATTAATCTTTGATTCTGTAATCTGCTGGCCTCTTTTTGCAGTCATATCCTGCTTATTTGATTGTGCATGCTTCATAAGTGCAATATCCCTTTTTATTAGGGATAATAGGTCTTCAGGCAGTTCTTTCAGAAGCTTTTTTTCTTTTAATACAACTGTTATTTTCTTTTTAAGAAGCATCCTTACATCAGGTATACCATATGTGTCCCTTAATATAAGGCCAATTTGCGAGGGAGTCTTTTCCGCTTTAGCCAGCCTTACTATAAGCATCTCAACTTCTCTTGGCTTGTAGCTAAGCCATGAATGGCTTGTTTTTCCCGATGGTTTTTTAGAGCCTGATTTTCCTCTCTTCCTGCTATACATTCTTGCCATTTTATTTTAACCTCATGTAATTTGATTAATTGGGAGAACAAGTAGGTTCTCCAGCATACGCAAGCAGTTAAAAACTACCGGCGTATCTCTCGAATAGACGATTTAATTCAAATATTGGGAGTTATACTGTGTTTAAAAAGGTTACTATCCCCTCTTTTTCAATAATTTTTCGGCATCTTTCGGAGCTCTAAGAGAGCTTCTTGATGAATAGATTATATAACCGAGAAAATATACAAAAAGCATCCAAAAGTAAGTATCTTGCGGAATCCTCAATATAAAGAAATGAAAGTCAAGAGCTAATGGAAGGGCTGTCCTGCATATTATAGATTCATATGTATTTGTAAGGATTAGGTTTTTCGCTACTTTAGGCTGGAGTTTTCTTAGTTTAGCAAACCAGTCATTACACACTTTCATAAACAAAAGCATCAGGACTGCGTTCAGTATATATGATATGCCAAGAGCTGTGAGCTTAAAAACAAAGAAATATTGAGATAAAATATATGGCGCCAAAAGAAAGATTACCCCTGCTCCAAAATAGATGAATATGTATTTATAGCTGCATTTCCCTGGAATTTTCTGCTTCTGTATTTTCTTTGCAGCTGTATTTATCAAAGATTTCATCAATCTTAAGAAAACAAAATTCAAGATTGTGAGAGTTATCAAAATCGGAAGAGTGGAATTATAAGCCAAAACAAGAGTTATTGTTATTACTTCGAGAACAATAAAATATAATAACTCTTTTCTTTTCATATATTTAGTTATATCCTCTTTATTCTCTTTTCTCATTTTTCTACCTCTTTTTCAGATTCTTCTTTATTTTTAACTTCTTCTTTTTTAGTATCCTGCTGCTTATTCTCTTCCTGCCTGGAAACATCAAGATAAGCAAGCTCTAAATCCTGCATAGAGTTTTCAAGTATTCCTTTTTCTGTTTCTGTAAGATTGTTTTTTGTTTTTTCCTTTAACATCAATAGAGCATCAATTGAATCTCTTGCTAAACCGAGGTTAATTGTCTGTTTTCCTGCTGCGGGATTTATAACTTTTCCCAGATTTATCCATGCAGTAGACTGGAGACCAATAACCCATTGCACAAAATGCTGGTTGAATGATTCTTTTTCTTCTATCTTAATCACTTCTTCTGGTTATAATACAATTCCTCAACATAATCTAATGAAGATATGTCTTCAACTGACCTTTCTTCAGACCTTGACCTTATTACTCTCGGAAATCTTAAAGCAAATCCTGAGGAATATTTTGGTGACTTCTGGATCTCTTCATATGCCACTTCAATTATTATCTCGGGCTTTACCCTTACCTCTCTTGCTTTTTCTGAGATGATCAAAGGCATCAATAGTTCTGTCATCTCCCCGAAGCTAAAGCCCTCTTCTTTTTTCTCTTTAAGGCCTGTTGAGACTCTGCCAATCTCCAGGAGGTTAGAATTATCATCCCTGCAGGCTAAAATATAGGAGGACAGCCATTTTGCCCTTTTTCCTTCTCCCCATTCTGCTCCGATAATCACTAAATCCAGATTTTCCATCGTCTCTTTTAATTTAACCATATAACCGACTCTTGCTCCTGGCTTATATGGTGAATCAAGATTTTTCAGCATAAGGCCTTCGTTGCCTGCTTCCAATGATGCTTTGAAAAACTCTTTTATCTTTTTTTCATCATCAGTGATTATCTTTTTTACTAAAACTATCTGCTTTTCTTTTTGCCTGACTATCTTTTCCAGTAAGTCTCGTCTTTTCCTGAATGGCTCTTTTATCATGTTTTTTCCGTTGTAATACAGGATATCAAATACATTCAGCTCTACAGGAAACTTTTTTGAGATTTCTTCTATGTTATATTTCCGTTTTATTCGTTGAGAGATATTCTGGAACGGCAGATATTTTTTTGT
>JAGLMD010000034.1 GCA_023140175.1 Nanobdellota archaeon
GTGCAATATCCAGTGAACCTAGACACATACATATAGTATCCTTCAATAGATAATTTTTTAAATCATACACAATCAAAGACGATTATTATTTAAAAAGGGGATCATATTTTCAGGAGATTGTGCAATGAAATTATCAGTCATAATACCGGTTTACAATGAAGAAAAGACTATCAAAGAGATCATAGACAAAGTGAAAAAAGTAGACTTGAATAAAGAGATAATTATAGTTGATGATGGCTCGACAGACCATACAAAAGAGATTCTAAGAAAAATAGAGAATAACAAAATAAAAGTAATCCGTCATATAAGAAATAAAGGAAAAGGCGCTGCTGTCAGGACAGGCATAAGACACGCAACAGGAGACCTTATTCTAATACAGGATGCAGACTTAGAATACAATCCAGAGAATTACAATAAACTGATCAGACCAATAACAGAAAAAAATGCTAAAGTGGTTTATGGCTACAGGAAGATAAAAAAACAGCTTCGGATGTATCCCCTCTATTATATAGGGAATATATCCCTTACCTTATTCACTAATATCTTATACAACTCTAAAATAAAAGACATGGAAACATGCTATAAGGTATTCAAAGCAAATATATTAAAAAGCATAAATCTAAAATCTGATGGTTTTGATTTTGAGCCGGAAATAACTGCCAAGATTCTGAAAAGAGGCATTAGAATAACTCAGGTTCCTATAGATTTTTATCCCAGGGCATTTGAAGAAGGGAAGAAAATCAAATGGAAAGATGGAATAAAAGCTTTCCTTATATTACTGAAGTATAGGCTTTTAGATTAAAATGGGAGAAGAAATACTAGAATCATATTTGAGATTTGCACGAACAAGGCAGATAATAGACAAAGTGCCAGAAGGTGTTATAGTAGACATAGGCTGTGGCAATGGCCAATTCTTAAGAAAAGTAAGCAAAAAAGCTACAAAATGTATTGGCTTTGATGATGTGTGTGAACTGAAAAAAGGAAAAATTGAGATAAGAAAAAAAAGGCTTGAAAAACAAATAGACTTAGATGATGAAAGCGTTGATTGTGTCACTATGATTGCCTGTTTAGAACATCTTGATTGGCCAATAGAATTACTCAAAGAATCATACAGGATACTGAAAAAGGGAGGGGTTTTACTGATTACAAGCCCATCTCCTAAATCTAAAAAATTATTGGAATTCTTAAGTTACAAACTTAAAATTGTAAGTCCTAAGCAGATTGAAGACCATAAAAACTATTTTAACAAAAGTGAATTAAAGGAAATCTTAATAAAGCAATGCAAATTCAAAAAAGTGACTGTTAAGACATTTCAACTAGGTCTTAATAATGCAGTAGTAGCATATAAATAAGGAGGGGATTTAAAAATGATATTAGTAACAGGTGCAGCAGGATTTATAGGAAGGTCTCTTGTAAAAAAACTGACAAAAAAAGATTACAAGATAAAAGCTTTTGTTCTTGAAGGTGACAAAGAAGTTGAGAAGATAAAAGATCTTCAACTAGAAATAGTATATGGCAACATACTAAAACCTGAAACAATAGAAAATGCACTAGAGGGTGTAGATATTGTTATACACCTTGCGGCATTAGTCGGATCCCCAGATAGGGCCCTTTGCCATAAGATAAACTCTGAAGGTACAAAAAATGTTATAGACGTATGTAAGGAAGGGGGTGTTAAAAGAATAATCTCTGCTACTTCAGTAGCAGCAACATTCCACCATCTTGGAGCATATGGAAAAACAAAACTAGAATCAGAAAAGATGCTATTATCTTCAGGATTGGATGTCACATTAATAAGACCAACATTAGTATATGGGAGAGAAGGCATGGAATTTAAGAAAGTTGTAGACTTTGTAAAGAAATTCCCAGTGGTTCCAATGGTGGGCGGAGGAAACGCACTAAAAGCTCCGGTGTATGTTGATGATGTTGCAGAAGTGATTGTAAACATTCTGGAGAGCGATGGTACAATAGGTAAAGTATATGCTACTGGTGGACCAGATGTAGTGACCTTCAACAAGCTTATCTATATGATTGGAGAAACACTAGGTAAAAAAAAACCAATAGTCCATATCCCAAAATGGACATGTAAGATACTGGCAAATATACTCAATCTAGTGACCAAAACCCCCCCAATCACCCCAGATCAGGTTTTGGAGATTGATGAAGATGCTATTGTGGATAATACAGAGACCATAATAAAATTCAAATACAGGCCAACTAAACTAAAAGAGGGTTTGAGAAAATCTCTTTAAAAGCTTATTTTAAATAAGTTTTTAGAATAAAAATGTGCGGCATTTATGGATTTTTAGGTATAGATGATAAACAGCTTCTAAAAAGTATGGGTGAAGTTATCCAATATAGGGGTCCAAATGACAGTGGATCTTATATTGATAACAATATTTCTCTTGGACATAAAAGACTTAGTATAATAGATTTAGGAACTGGAAAACAACCGATCTATAATGAAGATAAATCAATAGTTATTGTGTATAATGGAGAAATATACAATTTCAGAAAAATAAAACAAGAACTTGAAAAAAAAGGCCATAGATTCCATACTGACACAGATACAGAAGTCATTGTTCACTCATATGAAGAGTATGGTGAAGAATGTGTAAAATTATTTAATGGTATGTTTGCATTCGCTATATGGGACAGCAATAAAAAGAGATTATTTCTGGCTAGAGATAGGATAGGAATCAAACCATTATACTATGCAATAGTTGGAGATGTATTCATTTTTGCATCTGAAATTAAATCAATCCTGCAATATGATGAAATTAAAAAGGAAATAAACCTTAATGCACTTAACACATTTCTCACATTCAGATATACAATAGGAAAAGACACCTTACTGAATAGTATAAAAAAACTAGAGCCTGGAAATTATCTCACATTCCATAACAAAGAGATGAAGATAGGCAAATATTGGGATTTGGAAGTCTCAATAGAAGATAATTCCTTAGATTACTACTCAAAAAAACTAAGAGGCCTTTTGGATGAATCAATAAAAATGCGGCTTATGAGTGATGTTCCATTAGGCGCTCTCTTATCAGGAGGAATAGATTCCAGTGTGATAGTTTCATTGATGAAAGATTATGTAGACCAGCCAAAGACATTCATAGTTGGGTTTGAAAATGAGCCAGATAATGAATTTGAATATGCAAAAGAAGTCGCAGACAGGTATCATACAGACCATCATGAAATCATGATAAAATCTGAGACATATAAGCTCCTTCCTGAAGTCACTTGGTTTATGGACGAACCACTAGGAGATTTGACAAAGATACCAGCTTACTGCATCTATAGAGAAGCAAAGAAACATGTAACTGTACTGTTGACTGGAGAAGGCTCTGATGAACTATTTGGGGGCTATGAGCAGCACAAGATCCTAAGGGCAACCTTAAACAAATATGATAAAGTTCCCCTAATCATAAGAAAACCTTTCAGCAAAGCTATAAAACTATATCCTGAAACAGCGTTTAAGAAACTCTCAGACTACCTTTATTCAGATGACAGAAAAAGAAGATATATAGAATTGATATCTATGTTCGGAAAAACCGAAAAGAACCTTTTATATTCAGATGATATAAAAGATAAAGTAAATATTGAATCAGACCTTGAACATGTCAAGGATTATTTCAAAGAGTGCTTAAGCATCTCAAACCAGGTCTATTTGACTGAAATAAAGAACTGGCTTCCTAATGATCATTTGCTTAGATGTGACAGGATGACAATGGCACATTCTATCGAGGGAAGAGTACCTTTTTTAGATCATAGAGTGGTTGAACTCTCTGCAAAAATCCCCTTTAATCTCAAACTTCATGGAAACTGTGAAAAATATATATTAAGACAAGCCCTAAAAGACAAGTTGCCAAAAAGGATATTCGAAAGGAAAAAACAGAGATTCTTTACTCCAATAGACAATTGGTTCAAAGGAGAATTCATGGATATAACAAGAGACCTTATACTTGATTCAGAACTTTACAAAAAACTGTTCAAAAGAGATTATATAAAGAATTTATTAAGTTATAGGAATAAGATATCTTACAAGCTGTTCCTGAAAAGAAACAAACTATTAAGACAATATTACGCAAGACAGTTATGGATCTTGGCATCACTCGAGATATGGAACAAAATATTTATTGAGGATACTGATTATAGAAAAGTATTTAAGTAAAATACAAAGCTACAAAAAAATGGCAAACATAAGTGATGTAATCCAGCATTTAAAATTCGTTAAAAACAAGCCGAGAGTATTGATAAAGATATTCAAAGGTTTCTTTAATGCAATTATTCTCAGAAAGAAAGTCCTTCGTACAATCGACTGGGCTATAACATATAGGTGTAATTTCAACTGTAGCTTATGCTCAGCAAAAATATTGATGGATAGCAACAAAGACAAAAAAGAGCTCACTCCCGAGCAGATAAGAGATGTCTGGAGACAGGCTGAAAAATTAGGGGTCATTCATGTAAATCTCACTGGCGGCGAGCCAACCCTAATAAAAATAGATGAACTATGTAAGATCATCAGATACATGAATCCAAAAAAGTTCCTTATCTCTCTCGTGACAAACGGGTCTATATTGAACGAGGAAAAAATAAGGAAACTAAAGGATGCTGGATTAGATACTATCCAGCTTAGTATAGATAGTACCGATCCTGAAACTCATGATAAGATAAGAGGAGTCAAAGGAAGCCATGAGAAACTTATGAAATGCTTAAAATGGGCAAAGAAATATCACCTGGTTATATGTGTAAGTACTGTCCTGACAAGAGATAATTTCAAGGATATCGTGGGTCTGGTCAAAATGACTAAAAAAGAAGGTGTTTTCCTTTTGCTTAACCCTGTTTCTTCATCTGGTGCTTTGAATGGAAAAGAAAACAAGAAGATGCTGGAGGAGGACTTAAAAAGATACAATAGATTATTAAAAATCCCACACACAAGAGCAGATACATTATTCAATTTTAGGGGAAAAGGTGGCTGTCCTGCAGGAGTAGAAAGAATAGAGATAACTGCATATGGAGATGTAATGACCTGCCCTCATGTGCAGATTTCATATGGTAATGTCCTTAAAGAGCCATTAGCAAAGATATACAAAAGAATCTCTAACTTTCCATTGCTCAGAAAACTCGAAAAAGACTGCAGGCATGTCTTCAACCAAGAATACATAGACAAGATGATAAGGCCTATCTATGGCGCAAAAAAATTGCCAGTGTCCATATTTGATCATCCCATAGCTAAAAAAAATAAAGAGATAAGGGAATATTTAGAAAAAACCCGATAATTGATTACACTAAATCTTATATAATCTCACATTCTCATAAAGTTCTGTTCCGTTACTCTGGTAGACAAGATCAGAATCTAAAAAAAGCTCATTGAAAATCCTTATAGTATTATTTGAATGAGGAAGATAATACTCATTGTAATCGGTAGTAAAAATATGACTGACACCAAAACCCTTAAGATAATTCTTTAATTCTTCTGAATTCCTAATATCATCAAAAACAAGGTATCTCTGATCGGGTCTGGCCAGAAGCGAAGGATAATTGGAATAATACACATCCTCTTTATAATAGTATAGAATAACATTTATATCCCCTATATTATTGTTTATAAATTTAAATTCTTTGTAAGACGGATGAGTCTTAATCTTTGAAAAGAAGTCTTCATCAGATTCAAGCGAAAGACCCCTTTTTACCTGTTTTCCATTAACACCGACCCAAATTAATGCAGTAAATAAGAAATAAGACACAAAAACTAAAAGTATAAGCTTCCTTAATTTTGAATTCAACAGCTTATGAACAGAAAAAGCAGCAATAATTGCTAATAAAGGTAATATAAAGAAAGTTAATCGCATCAATTGAGTATAAAAAAACCACATAATATAAGAAAGAAAGATATAAAGAAGAACAGAATTTATTAATTTCTTTTTCTTAACAAAAAAAATAAATGGAAGAAACGCAAGATAGATAGGGCCATAACCTAGCAGCTCACCAAATTTACCAGTTAAGAAAGTAAAATAAAAAGGGAGTTTAAAAAAGGCAAAAATAGAATGATCTCCTATGCCTTGATTAATAAAAAGGCCCTTCAAACGCATATCTGCTTCAACACTCCAATAATTTGCGCCGAATATATTGTATAAAAAAGGAAAAACAGGATTACCTGCCCATATATAATTTTTTATAAGCCAAGGCAGCATTACACTAAACATGACTACTCCAAAAAGAAGACCATACAGAAAGGTTTTATTGAAATTCTTCCAACTCACCTTATCATATATTATAAATTTAAAAAATATACCGGATGCTAACAATAACATAGGAATAGAACCATTTATTTTAATACTTCCTGCAACACCTGCAAAAACAGCAGATAAGATAATCCACCTCATCCTATTGGAAAAGAACCATATAAAAAAAGAATAAATTGCAATAAATACAAAGAAGGTCATTGAGATATCCACCATCCCAGTAGTAATAAATTGCATGATAAGGGGTGTCGTGTAAAAAATAACTGCAGAAATAATACCTATATCCGATGATAGGAATCGTTTGCAGAATGAATATATTGCCATT
Source organism: Nanobdellota archaeon (assembly GCA_023140175.1). Lineage (GTDB taxonomy): Archaea > Nanobdellota > Nanobdellia > Woesearchaeales > WJIZ01 > WJIZ01. The sequence continues at coordinate 6,580 of JAGLMD010000034.1, forward strand.
ACCAACAAAACCCCATTAAACCATGCAAAAAGCTTCGCTAATATTCCTCCACTCAACATAATTCCTATTAAATATAACATACGCATAAAGGGAGGATAGTTATCAAAGTGATAGTATGGTATATCAATAATTTTATGATGGATTGAGTACGTTTTGGGCAGCATAGTATGATAATGTATAGTATCGCTTTCCCACGGCGGAACCATAGTAGCAAAAAGATTGAAAATTATGACAAGGAAAAGAACAGAATAAAAAATCAGCCTAAAATCAAATTTTAGCCTTGCCTTCTTGAATAAAGAACCCACTTTGATTATCAAACCAATTATTCTTTTAGAGAAAATAATAAGTCCTGCTATAACTATCATAAAGAATATCCAGTCATACAATAATCCAAGAAATCCCAATGCCATTGCAAGGTATGAAAAAAAGAATAAACCTATTGAAGAAGAAAAAACAAAATCCTCGGGAAAAGAATGAAATTTAAAGTTAAATTTACTTAATACAAAATTCCCAAAACCATAGAAAACAAAAACAAGAGGTATAAAATACAATAACTCTATCATTCCACCAACCCCAGATAAGCTAAGAACCTATAAGCAGTGACTAGATAATATGCTGTAAACACTAATAAAATCCATAAAATAGCAAAAAACAGTTTCTTGTCAATTTTCTTTCTCATATGAATAGGTGTAATAATACAAAATAATTTATAAATCTTTACAAATAGTGTATGGGGTGAACCTAGACAATTTTATTTTGTGCCTTTGAAGCGGAGGTTTTAAATATAAATATTCGTTAACTGATTGTCAACTAAATGGGATTCACTCCAAATTGAATCAAAAAAGATGTGTGTGCTGGATTTCGTCACGCGCATATTTTATAATTAAGATGTTAGAAAAAACTTACAGAGGAAAGGAAGCAATTCCCATACACACTAAAGGGTGTAGTATCCTTGCTCCGAGACAATGAAAATATTGCTGATGAATGATTTTTCACAGAAATCTGGTGGAGCTGAGACCTATCTATATAATTTGATTGATATGCTAAAAGAGAAGGGGCATAATGTAAAAACGTATTTCTCAGGAAACAAACCAAAATTGAGTTTATTTGACAGTATATTTAGCATAAAAAACCTCATAAAAAGTTATAAGATTATGAAAGAATTCAGTCCGGATATTGTCCATATCCATAAGTATAACCTAAGCTTATCCACCTCCCCTTTGATATCTGCTGCATCATTAAAGAAAAAAGCCATTGTTACTTTCCATGATTTTGGATTGTTATGCTCAAATGGATGGTGTGTCGATAATCAAGGAGCAATTTGTGAAGACCCATCTAGCATAAAATGGGTTTTTAGAAGAAGCTTAAGCAATAAAAGCTTTGAAAATAGATTGTATGATTATATCAAGAACAAAGTACACATCCATATGATAAGGAAATTCGCTTATCTTTGTATAGGCCCTTCAAAAGCAATAACTGCATTTCTGAAAAAAGAGTCCAAGACAGCTTTGCATGTACCCTATTTCATAAGTGGTGACTGGAAATTCAGGGAAAAAACTGCAATTAATAACAAATTATTGTTCATTGGCAGATTGGAGAAGGAAAAGGGCCTTGAACATCTTATAATTGCTCTCCAATTTGTAGATAAGAAGATCAGCCTGGACATAATTGGAGAAGGCCCTGAAGAGAAAAACATAAAGAAATTAATCAAAAAATTAGATTTGAAAAATAAGATAAATTTCCTTGGAAATGTCTCCAACAAAAACATCCAGAAATACTGCCATGATGCTGATATCCTTGTAATGCCCTCAATCTGGATGGAACAATTTGGAATAGTGGGCATAGAAGCAATGGCTTCTGGTCTTCCAGCTATAGCTTCTGATACCGGCGGAGTAAGCGAATGGCTGAAAGATGGAGAGAATGGTTATCTGGTTCCTCCTGGCAATCCCAAGAAGATAGCAGATGCAGTTAATAATCTGATTTCTGATCTAAAAAAAATAAAAAAATTCTCCAAAAAAGGAAGAGAGCTATTTTTGAAAGAATTCACCAAAGAAAGCCATTATGAAAAATTGATGAAAGTTTACGAAACGGCTAAGTGATTACTTCTCCAACCCACTAACCCAAGAAAAATCCCCAAGATATTCTATAATAAAATTAGCTGCTGTAAAGAACGGAAACAATACTCCATAGAAAATCAGAAGCACCTATAAAACATCAAATATAGCAGCAATCCCAATAAAATTAGTGACCATTCCTCCCCTAAAGGGATTGAATATTATATGTCTTCTTTACAAAATTCGAAGGTGGAATGCTCTTAGCAGCTGCTTTTTTCAGCCTACTTAACTTATCCCCCTTCATTAGTATTTCCATGAAATACACCCCTATTTTCTTAGAAGAGATAGTATCCCCGATTAATAGTCTGCAAGATTCCCTTTAATTTAACAAGCATGCATATAATCTCCATAGGCTTCGATTTTTATTGAATGGGTTAGAGGGCAGCCCTAATTGACATCCCCCTATACCTAAAGGTACGCTCAGCCGCTACGCAGCTGACCTATGGGATTTCCGGGCTAGAATTTCTTAAATAGTGAAAAGAGAAGGAAAAAGGGGAGAAACAGGAAGGAAAATGTGCAATATTTCTGATATTGTGGTGATTATGATTAAATTCTCAGAAAAAAGCTAGTTTTTCAAAGTTCTCTTAAGAATTGGTGAGTTAGAAACACCCCATATGGCTTTCATCAGGAAGATGAAAGCGGAGGTTTAATATATAAAAAGCTAATTATTGTATCGAAGGGAAATAATAAACGGATAACATAAGATACCATATATACTTGGGTTTAAGAATAGATTAAATATAGCGGAGGACATAAATATCTATGTAAAGTAGTTTATGTCATCCTGATATAGTAAGCGAATTATGTATAATTATTTAGGTCGCTTACTATAAATTGAAATAAAACTATTGGTTATACTAATATGAAAGTAGCATTAATTTTTCCACCATATAATCTGATAAAAGAAGCATATGGGAGCAAGAAGCAGATAAAACGAGGTAATTTGCCGTCTCTTGGTCTTGGTTTTTTGGGTGCTGTTCTTGAGAAGGAAGGATATGATGTAAAGATAATTGATGCTTCTTCAATGGGTATAGGATTTGACGCAACAGTAAATATTCTAAAAAAATATGGTCCTGATGTTATTGGTATATCTACAAACAATGCTGTAGCAAAGAATGCCATGATTCTTACGGATGAGATTAAAAAAGTATTAGATATACCAATTATATTGGGCGGACCTTATCCAACATGTTTTCCTGATGAATGCCTTGGGAATAAGTCTGTAGATTATATAATAGTTGGAGAAGGTGAGAAAACATTTCCTAAATTAACTAATGCAATTTTAAATGATAATAAGAAACTTGATAAAATAAAAGGCATAGGATACAAGGAAAAAGACAAAAAGTACTTTACTGGAATGTCTGAGCCTGTATTGAAACTTGATGAACTTCCGCCAATAGCATGGCATCTTTTTGATTTGAGCATTTATAATCCTCTTCCTAACCAATATAGGAAAACACCTGCAATATGCTATATAACGTCGAGAGGGTGTTCCTGGAGAAAATGTGCTTTTTGCTATAATGCTGGAATTATGGCTCAAAGCTATAGGAGACATTCTCCTGAAAGAGTTATTAATGATATAAAGCATTTAATGGGAAAATATGGAATTAAAGAAATTTCTTTTTGGGATGATAATTTTTTGATAAATTACAAATGGGTAAAGAGATTTTGCGACCTTCTGAAAGAAAATAAAATGAATTTAGTCTGGTCATGCTATGGCAGGGTTGATACTGCGTCAAAAGAGATTCTGAAGGAGGTGGCTAGTGCAGGCTGTTGGAGTGTTTTCTATGGGTTGGAAAGCGGAAATCAGGATCTGCTCGATTTTATAACTAAGGGGATAACATTGGAACAGACCAAGGAAACAATAAAATGGACACATAAACTTGGAATGGAATCAAGGGGCTCTTTTATGCTTGCTCTTCCTGGTGAGACTCCAAAAAAAGCAATGAAAACAATAAATTTCGCTATAGAGATAGATTTAGATTATGCACAATTCTTTCCTACATATCCTGAATATGGCACAAAATTATATGAACTTGCCCGGAAGAAGGGAAAGATTATCAAAGGTTATCATGGAAGGACAAAGGCCGCTTATATTCCAGAGGGATATAAAGGTGCAAAGGAAGTGGAATACTATATTAAACTGGCTTATAAGAAATTTTACTTCAGACCATATTATGTATGGAAGAGACTAAAAGGAATAAGGTCTTTTGAAGATATTAAAAGATATTATGAAGGCTTTAAATTCATGATTGGATTAACACACTGAAAATTTCCTGTATTTTGAGTTTGAGATAAATTTTGGAGATAGAAATATGAGTACGATGAGACGTGGACTGTTATGTTCTCTGAGAATATAGCATATAACAGATATCCAAAGGTTACACAAACCCATAATTTCTTTCCATGTGGCTATGTGCCTGCATTTGATTCATGGCTTTCACCTATCTTGTGGCTAGTTTCTATAGTTTGTTCTCTATAAATGATTATATAATCAGGCTGCCATTTGCTTTATTTGGATTGGCAACTCTTGTTTTCTTTTATTTTTTTGTAAATTATCTGACAAAGAATAAGAAAATTGCTTATCCGGCTACATTTTTGTTGTCAACTTCCTATGTGTTTTACATACATGCCAGACAAAGCAGATATTATTAGTGTGCTGGTTATCTGTTGAGATGTAACTTTATTCTTTCTTGGTTTATCTATGATTAAAGATTTTGTAAATTGATTTATTAGATTATTCTTCATTTTAAAGCGCTCGTTTTTATAGGAGTACTGCCTTTCTCACTCCTAAGTTTTTTGTGTTAAACCGATATTAAGCAAGTACTACTGCTTGCTTTTTTCGGTTTTCTGACCTAGAAATAAGATATAGTCATCTACTGACTGTAAATAGAAAGATTTAATAAGAATATTAAATTTTCAAAAAACTATTGATAACAACGTGAAGGTTTATGCAGATGGGAAAAACAGAAGAAGAGAAATTCTGGACATAGCTCCAACTATCCTAAAAATATTTAATATAGACTCTCCAAAGGATATTATAGGAAAACCAATAAATGAAACAATATAGGCGTATGACAAAACAGATTGGTGGAATCTATATAATTCAGATAGTTGATTTTGTTTTGATGTTCTTGTTCTTTGTAATCCTGACAAGAACCCTAAGCCAATCTGATTATGGACTTTATTCTATATTGAATGTAACAATACTCTTCCTTATTGGAATGATGGGATTAGGTTTAAGCAGTTTCATATCGAGAGACTTGCCAGGAAATAAAGAAGAAACACAAAAAAACAAGTTCGGCCAGATATTTACATTTGCCCTGCTTATTAATATTATTGGAGTGATACTAGTTTCCTTGTTGGGCTATATAATCCTGAATTACATTAGTTACAATGCATTAATTCTTCCAATGATTATGGCAATCCTAATCTCTTCCTTGATAGCCCTTGGAAACTTAATAGCCTACTATACATACGCTAAAACACAAACAATAAGGACAACATTCATAGATTTTATGCTTAGGTCTGCCTGGACATTGCCAGTAATGCTTCTTGCTGTTGCATACGAACTTAGTATAGACCTTATCTTCCTCACCAAATTAATATTCACATTTATTGTGTTGTCTTCTGTAATAGCCTATTTCAAGTGCAACAAACTAAGATTCTTCAACAGGATGGACATTAAATACATCAAAAAAGCATTAATCTTTAGCCTGCCCTTATCAACATTAATTGTTTCACAATGGATCATAACTGCCAGCGACAGGTATATACTTAAGCTATTCCATTCAGATATAATAGTAGGAAAATATTCATATATCTACTCCTTACTTAATTATATATTTGCCTTCTCCATCTTCGCAATAGTAATGACAATTTATCCATATGTGGTAGAAAATTTCAATAAAGGAAACAAGGAGAAAAGCAACTTCCTTATTAATGCTACCTTCAAATATACAATTATGATTATTCTACCTTCTCTTGTCGGCTTCTTTTTACTAAAAAAAGAGATTGTGACAATGGTTTCAGGAATAAAATACATAAACGCAATTCCCATAATCCCTTTGCTTATAATATTCCCTTTAGCGGAAGTAATAAATAGTATTTTAAGAAAAATACTTGTCCTATATCATAAGACAAAGACAATTGCATTCATTTACTTGATAGGTATTATAGTTAATATTGTATTAAATCTATTACTGATTCCTAAATATCATTATTTTGGTGCTGCTATAGCAACAAGCATTACGTATGTTATTTTATGTATCCTTTTTTTTATAAAAACAAAAGAATACTTAGAATTAGATTATGGTTATATCAAACTTGGAAAAATAGCGATAAGCACAACTATTATGGCTTTCTCAATTATTTTCATCCATCCGCAGAACATCTATACCAAATTGATGACCATCTTGCTTGGAAGCATAGTTTATTTTTTAAGTTTATATATAACTAAAGCATATGTCAAAGAAGAGATTGATCTTATCAAATCATTTTTGCCAAAGAATATCTTCAATAGATAATTGTAAAACAAGTATAGTTGAATACCTATCCATAAGCATAAAATGGATGGCATTACGGTGTTCAAAGATTTGTCAAAAAGCAGCCAACATCTTCTGGACTGTTCCTGAATGTTTTTGTTTAACCAAATATCTACTGTAGCAACGCCCTTTAGGTACCTATTGTTGTTTCAGTATGTATATCTAACAGCTAACGGATTATAATAAAAGAATTCTTATCGCTTCAAAAGTTTGGTTTTAGATAGGTTTAAATATTAATCAAAATATCCAATAATACTAAATCAAACTTAAAGAAAAGAGATTTAAGATAAAAACAAGTGAGAAAGTTCTTTCCATAATTATTCCGGCATATAATTAAGGGAAAATAATTAAAGATATTTTAAATAAAGTAAATGCAGTTAAATTGGGGAAGGAGGAGTTAAAAAAAGTCAAAAAACCGAGCATAGATGATGCAACTGACAGCACAATTCATGAGTCAAAAGAATTGATGAAGAGATGCAAATTGATTATAACTAATGATTTTGCCCAAAAAAAGCGATTTTAATCACCACAAAAAGCCCTGTGTTATACAATATATGGAAAATTTGAAAATTGCAAAGAAAATCAAATGGAAGAAATAAAAGTTGGGGATGTAATCAAGATTATAAAAGAGAATATCTGATTAACAATGAAAATTGGCATAATTAGCAAATTTCTGCCTGAAAGAGATGGAATAGCTATCTATACAGAAAACCTTTCAAAAAATCTAAAAAATGTAGAGATAATTAGGATAGGAACAAGGAAATCTAAAGCAGACTATACAATAAATTTTGATTCGCTTGATTTTCATAAAGAACTTAAAAAAATAATTAATCAAGAAAATCTTGATATCCTTCACTTCCAATATATTGCGCCATGGTACGGAAGATTCACATTAAATTACCCCATTATAAAAGCGCTAAAAAAAATAAAGATACCTAAAATAGTCACATTACATGAGGTTCAATACAAAGCTAAAGGATTAAAGACAAAATTGCTTCGATTCATAGAAAAAAAGATAGTAAAATACGCAGATAGGATAATAACCCATACTGATCAACAAGCAGAGTTCATAAATAAAAGATACTATACAGAAAAAGCATCGCGTATATATATGGGAATACATCTTAAAACACACACGCCTATAAAGGGGAAAAACCTCTTGCTATTTGGGATGCTGAGTGAAGGCAAAGGAATCATTGACTTAATCAAAGCAAGAGAATTTATTCCAAACTATCAACTAAAAATCGCTGGAAGAGCAGTAACAAAGGAATATAAAGAAAAGATACTTAATGCTAAAAAAAATAAAGATATAGAAACAAAACTGGGCTGGATCTCAGAAGAGGAAAAAGATATCTTATATAGGTGGGCAAACATAGTGGTTCTTCCATATAGGTGGGCACCTTATCAGTCCGCTGTATTACATGATGCGTTATCATATTCTCTTCCTGTTGTGGTGACAAAGGTTGGTGCTGTTTGGGAAATAGTAGACAAATTCAAATGTGGTGTAATCGCAAAATCCGGGAACCCAGAATCGATAGCTATGGGCATAAAAAAACTATTTCTAGATTATGATCATTACAGAAAAGGGATAGAAAAATACAAAAAAGAAGCAAACTGGTTAGAAAATGGAAAAAAGCATATTAAACTATACGAAACTACCCTAAAAAGTTGTAAATAAAAATGAAGATTCTACTATTAAACGATTCTGCCGAAAAAGTAGGAGGAGCCGAGACATTTCAAGAAAGAACGTTTTGAAAAACCCCTATAAAAGCTAATTTTCAAAAAACTCACCGTCTAAAAATTCAATATTTTAGAGATATAGATGTTGACACCGTCGAGTAAAGGTACTTTTTCAAAGCGTTCAGAAACCAATTACCCAAAACCTATTTAAATACCATTCATACCCCTTATACTCAATGACTACCAGAGAAAAGAATGTGATTGATTCTGTCCTTTACAGCTATACTTCTGCTTCTACCCTTCTTGAAGAAGAAAGTAAAGTACTCAAAGAAACAATAAATAAGATGAAAGAAGAGTTAGATAGGTTAAAGATGCCTCCACTGATGATATGTGAGGTTCTTGACATAGTTAAAGAACATGCAGTAATAAGGATACCAAACGGAAATCAATTCTATGTGACATATGATAAATCAAAAAAAATATCTTGCGGCGATAGTGTGGTTTGCGATCAAAAAAATCTCAATATAATAAAAAAAATAGATACATCAAAGAAATTTAATGTTGAAAAATTTGTAATTATAGAAAAACCGAAAATAAAGTGGGATTCTATCGGCGGTTTGAAAGAGCAGGAAAATGAAATAAAAGAAGTAATAGAGCTTCCCCTTAAAAAGCCGGAACTATTCAAAAAGGTTGGGATCACACCACCAAAAGGCATTCTTCTTTATGGGCCCCCAGGTACAGGAAAAACACTGCTCGCTAAGGCAGTTGCGGCTTCTACAAATTCCACATTCATTGAAGTTGTTGGATCAGAACTTGTGCAGAAGTTTATCGGAGAAGGTGCTAAATTGGTTAAGGAAATTTTTGAGCTTGCAAGAAGGAAATCCCCCAGCATAGTATTTATAGATGAGATTGATTCACTGGCTGCAAGGAGGATGGAAGTAGGTACATCTGGTGAAAGAGAAGCCAACAGAACATTCATGCAGTTGTTGGCAGAGATTGATGGTTTTAAATCGCTGGATAATGTAAAGATCATTGGCGCAACAAACAGAAAAGACATATTAGACCCGGCAGTAATAAGGCCGGGCAGATTAGACCGCCTTATACACATTCCTAATCCATGCAAAGAAGGAAGAAAAGAAATATTCGGAATACATTCCAAAAATATGAGTTTGAATAAAGAAAACAATATCGACCTTTTATTAGACAGGATGGATGGGTTCTCAGGAGCAGAAATCAAAGCAGCCTGCACAGAAGCTGGTTATTTCGCAATAAGAGAAAACAGAACAGATATAACAAGAAAAGATTTTCTTGACGCAATAGCAAAAGTAAAGAAAGAAGAAGAGCTGAATAAAGAAGATTATATGCATATGTTCGGCTAGAAGATGATAGATTATAAATTTGATAGTGTTAGGGGCAAGGATTTATTTCTCGAAAATGAAACTAACATAGAAGATATAATAGGAAAAGCTAATTTCCATCATAACAAACAAGATAATCTTCCTTCTGGAATTAATAAAGATGCTCATCTTTCAGATAAAGAAAAATGGGACATGGAGAGACGTTCAAAAGTGTGGGAAAACTATATTAATATGTCAGATAAAAATCGAAATAATCATCCCTATTATAGAAATAGAAAGAGAGGTTAGTATAACTATACTTCTTCTAAAATTTCTTTGTTGTAATTCACAAAAAGAGTTAGCAGAGTTTATATTAAAGGAAAATCTGCATAAGTTTTATAATATGCTAGAGTTTTCATATGCCCCAGAAAAGCAAGATGTACTTGAAAGATTAATACTAGGAGGCAATTCCTTCAGAAGTGCGACAGCCAATTGATTAGTGAACACCATCTGACGAAAGGATGATGAACGGAAGTAACTTATCGGGCTGCACAGATTCGTATTAATCTATTCTTGCATCAATACATACCCTATATTTACCTGGTCCAAACTGCCCGCACTTTGTAAAATTAAGAATTTTATATTTTCTCTCTGCCCTTTTACAAGCATCCTTTATTTTTGTTTCACTCGCTCCAAAATTATTCTCATGCAGAAAATCGTAGAAATGCAAAATTCCGTTTTTCTTAACCTTAGGCAAAGCTATATCTAAGAAATCTTCTGCTGATTTGGGTAATGGCATTAGAACTCGGTCAAACTTCTTCTTAATAGTCGGCAAAACAGCAGTTACATCCCCCAGAAATAAATCCACATTATCCACTTTATTCAGCTTAATATTCTCAATAGCATATTTGTGTGCAGCGGGATTTATCTCAACACCATAAATTTCTTTAGCTGATGTGTTTCTAGCAATATTGATGCAATATACACCGCAGCCAGAAAACATCACCAAAACAGTTTCTGCTTTCTTAACAAGATTATTTATCCTTTCTCTCTCATGGCCTAAACGCGCTGAGAAATAGACTTTTTCAATGTTTAGCTTTACTCTAATTCCGCTTTCTTTGTGAGTTGTTTCCTTTCTTCTTTCTCCTGCAAGTATCCTTAGGGTTGGAGTCCTGAAAGTGCCAGAATATTGTTTTGCTTTCTTACAAATGACTTTAACATGCTTGAAATTTCCAAGAATTTTATTTCCAATTATCTTTTCTTTTTTGCTCAACTCATCAGGAAAATCTGAGAAGACTAAGATATCACCGACCAGGTCAAAGGAGGTTGGTAATGCTTCTAATTGTTTCTTAGTTAGTTCTTTTGATAATAATTGTTTCAAGTTGTGTGACATGATAGATAGAAATTGGATTTAAGTTTATAAATGTTGGTTTGGAACTTCAATAAAATGTGAATGAATTTTTGAGAAATATGGTTTAATTCAATCCTATCTTTACAAATATTCGTAGAAAGGATGTTAGCCAAAATATTTGAAAATGCCTATTGAGTTTAAGGGGGCAAAAGAAATAGTAAATGTTTTTAATGTAGAAAGCATTCTTCTCCTAAAGAAATGACATATACAGCCGCAGATTATAAGCAAATGGATAAAATTTTATCCTATGGACAAGGGCAGTCTGAAAGAAATGTGTTTAGCGAATTATATATAAAAGTACATAGTTCTCTAAAACCAGAGTTGAGAAGCGGTCTTGAAATTGGATTAGATATTGGAACAGTAACAGGCTTCTATCCTGTCTTTATGCATTTTGAATGTGAAGTGGGCCACGGGATGAATATTGATCCTTGTGCTTTGAAGTTTGCTGAAACGCAAAGCTCATGTTCACCATATATTAATAATCCAATGGAATTCATAGAAGGAGATATGCTAAAAATACCTTTTGAGGATATGTCCTTAGATATGTTAACTATAATGACTGGTACATTCTCACATGTTTCACAAGGGCAGCATATAAATGCCATCAAAGAGTTCTCAAGAGTTCTTTCGGACAATGGATATTTAGTAATATCTGACTGGAATATGGCTGCGAAAAATCAGAATTTTCTTAATTTGCCATATAACCAAACTGAAAAAAACACACTAAGAAAGAACAATTTAAGTTATTCTTTATTGATTGAAGCGATTAGATGTCAATTTGATATTAAAGCAAGTAAGTTTTTCTCTGACAATACCATGTATATGATCTTTGCATCCAGAAAACCAAGAATGACCTGATTTCTTTTGTCCCCCATATTCTAATGTTTTATTGGACTTCATCCTTGAGGAATATATTTTCAAACACTTCCCCCCCACTACGCTTCGGCTACCCAAGAATTTTCAAATTAGTAAAGCCCCAGAAAACCACTACTGCTCATCTTTATGATACAAGGCAAGAATATAAACTATGGCTCCTCCAAATTTATAAGATAATCTCCAGGGGAAGATATATAACTCTCTCGTTCCTTTCCTATCAAATCTCATAGGTTTTCCAATCTCAGGATTATCTTTTATCTTAGAAACTTGTTTTATAATCTTCTCCTTAACAGATTTATCCTTTATCTTCTTGAAATCCTTCTTGAAATTAGGATCAAAAGTTACTTCTACCACTTTTTCATCTCATCAACAAAATCATCAAAATCCATCTTGATACCTTTACCTTCTTCTATCCTTTTCCAAGCCATTTCAGTTTTTCTAGCAAACTCTAAATCTTCTTTTAGGTTACTATCTAACTTAGTGGCTTTTTTCATAATTAATTGGCCCTCATTCTGGATTATTAGAAGTTTATCACCTTCATGAATATCTCCCCTCATCTCATTAGGTATTACAACTTGTCCTTTTGAACTCATTTTTGTTATAGCAACATCCATTTATATCACCTAGTAAGATTAATCTTACTTACTATATAAATATTTCGGTTTTGAGTTTTTTGCCTCTTGATACTTTATTTGGATGTCATGAAAATCAAAGAGTGTATGGACTGACCCCTTGATTTGATACACTAAGAATGCGAAATATTTTCTTTAGATTATAGGGGATTCCATAAAATATAGTCTCCCTGCAATCGGTTTGATTGGAAACTTAAATTTAACTTTGGACGCAATTTTCCAGAACTCCGCAAACATATTGATTCCATTTATCGCAGGTAAATATTGAAAGAACTTGCTTCTGTTAGTCGCTGTAATTCTTTAAATGTTTGCTCGTAACTGAAAAAATAACTAACTTTAAATCCTTTATGTTTGTATTACCAATTAGTTTATCACACTTAGTCGCAGTTAATATCATTGAGATTTCTTTTTGGTAAGTATAAAAACCAGATTCTCTAGCAGCTGCAATAAAAGTTTCTTTTCTACCTTTATTTTTATTTTTGTTAAATAACCTTATTAGCTGGTTTAGTTGATTTAATCCCGGAGACAACCTATTAAAGCGACTTTGGGGTTTGTCGGTTTGTTAGCTAACATTTTTTCTTCTTCCTTTTCTTTTCAACTTTGTTAATAATTTTCTTCATATATCTATCAAAATGAGAGTCTTTTTCTTCAATTCCTTTGGCTAATTTCTCAACATAATTTCTGAAGCTTTGTTCTCCTACCTTCTTATCATTTATTTTTTTATCTTTCAATTGTTTCATACCTTCTGTAGGATTAAATCCTACAAAATCTTTAAACTCCTTATCAGTTAAATAGCCACCTACATACTTTTCTTCAAATTTTCCAATTATCTCTTCTTTAGCATCCATTATAATTTTTGCAAGATTCAATCTTATCCAATCATTCCTGCTGATTTTAACATGTTGAGAAATAAACTCTAAATCATAAAGTAGAGCTTTAGGTAATCTTATATTAAATTGCTCAGTTTCTTCCATGATAGGATTTGATATCATATCCTATATTTATATTTTTCTATTTTTTGACCCCCTTTTTGTCCTTAAGAATCCATTCCAAATTCTATCTTTTTATCCAATTGAACCCTGACACTGTCCACACACACCAAAACCTTTATAAATATTACTTAACTATTATTCTAGTTATATGAATAAAAAACAGCTAAAACAAAACCTGGAGCCAATCTTAAGCAGGAAAGAGATTGAGGTAGTGATAAAAAGGCTCTCTAATAAACACATAACACAAACTGAAAGCAACTATCTAAGCAGGTCTATAAGGCCCAAGCTGAAATCAGCAGAATATGCTTCAGATAATAATCTATTATCATTACTGGATTACAGGAGAAAAAAATATGAGAGGGAAGAATCCACCTTAAAGGATGAAATTATCGCTTCTTTGGATGATATAATGAAAGATGTCAAAGCAATAGTCCTTTATGGCTCATATATAAGAAACCACCATACAGATTACAGGGATATTGATGTTATGGTTATCTTAAAAAACAAAATATGGAAAACAGCCAGTGAAAAGAACAGGATAGAGAAAGATATTGAAAATAAAATAGAGATAAATGCAGACATGAATCTCGTGTATTATAAAGAGCTTAAAGAATTATACCCATACAGCCCGCTATTAAGGAATGAGATGGAGCACCATAAAGTAATATATGGGAATATTGAGCTTGAAGAAAAAATTATTGTCAGCAAACCATATCTTTACAAAAAGCTGCTGGAGATAGAATATGTGATGGAGATTGGGAAAAACATAAATCCGAAGTATATCTATAATGCCATAAGAAGCTGCATCTCTATACGGCTGTTTTTGGAGAAAAAAGTCAGTAATTGGCTGGTTATAGACACTACTGAAAAAAACATTGGAGAGACAACTGCGCTTTGCCTGTCAGAAAACAAAGCAAATAAGTATCAGGTAAGGACTGCTTCAAACTATCTTAAATATTTATATAATACATTAATTAAACTATTGAAAGATGAGCAGGAAAGAACAGATTAAAAAATGCAAAAATAAGCTCAGCAAATATAAGGACATTAATGAGAAAAAATATAATGAAGCTGAGTGTGTGAATAATGTGATGATTGATTTAGAACTCAACCCCTAAAAAAACTCACCCAACCCCTTCTGTGTCTGTTTTTCCTTTTCCTGTTTTAATTTATCAAGTGTAGAATTAACCCTTTCTTCTGAAAAATCATGCTCTTCGACCAAAAGTTCATAAACCTTATCTGTATCGATATCTTTCCATTCTAAAGAATAATCATCATTAACAGGCATCTTCTTGAAAAGATAATAAACATCAGTCCATGGATATTCGAAGTAATTATCCCACTTAACTTCATTAAAAAGAGAATCGAAATCATTATTATGTTTCTTGACTAACTTAATTGCATTTTTCGGGCCAATCCCTTTTATGCCGCCCTCATTGAAATCAGTACCAACCAGCATTCCTAAAGCTATTAGCTGATCCTGATCTATGCCAAGGTTATTTAATATATCAGATAGATTAACCAACTCTGGCTTAATAGTTTCAAAAGCTAATCTATTTGTCTTCTTTCTCTTGCCGGCTAAAGACAGGTTTCTCAATAATTTTGGAGAGCCAAAAAGCAGAGAGTCAGAATCTTGAGATGCAACTGTATATGCCTTATCGTTCTTCACCATATGGGCTGCCTGTGCCTCTCCTTCAGAGGGGGCTTCAATTACAGGAATACCCATAGCAAAAAGCAATTTCTTTGCTTCTTCTATCATTTCTCCTGTAAGCCTTGTTGTTCTTGCGGCATATTTCTTCATCTCATCTATATCCTCTTTCGCCTTAGCTTCCTTATATTTCACGCCTGCTTCTTCTTTCAGTTTTCTTCTTCTTTCTCTCTCTTTCATCTTAAGTTCGGGTGCCTTTCCATCAAAAACATATGCTAACCTTAATCCCTGCTGCATTAATTTAGAATTCCTCGAAAACAGGCCAGAAAGATGAGAAGTTATCCTTCCCTGTGAATCCATCAACAAACTGCCGTCTCTCTGCCTTATTGTAGTTAAAAACTGGTAAAGAAAGAGGTGAGCATCTATAGCAATTATTTTGTCTCTTAGACTAGCAACATCAATCTCTTTCTTTGACAATAGTTCAGATATGTTTACTCCCATTTAAACACTCCTTTCTCAAATTTTATTAAACTTCATTCCCCTAAACTCTGACTCGAGCATTTCTTTTGCCTTTTTTGTCAAATCTCCTTTAGCCAGAAATAAGACAGGAAGCCTTTTTGTCTGCCCATTAATAAAAACAGAACTTAAGTCACCATCAGTTATTTTCTTTTTACTCTTGGCCTTGACATAATACCTTAAATCACCTAACGGACTCGGAACCTCAACTATAAAATCAATCTCAGATGATTTCCTTATGATATTTTCTTCTACTATTCTGATCCTATTTTGAATAAAATATTGATTTACTGAACCATAAAAGCTTCCTTTAATATCAGCTGGTTTTTTCCCTTCTTCCCCCTTAACCTGTTGTTTTTCCAGTTTCTTCTGCTCTTCTCGCTTCACTTCTTTCTCTTCTATCTTTTCAACTGATTTTTCTTTCCTTTCCCCTGTTTTCTCTTCTATCTTTTCTTTCTTTTCTTCTTTCCTTATGCCTAAAATATCCCTAAGAATCTGTTCTGCCCCTTGATTAGAAAGTAAATACCATTTCCAGAATATCTCTTTTTTTCCTTTAAAATTTACAGTAAAAGGAAAAGCAAAATCCTTTATTGATCTTATTGCTGCCCTAAAAACAGGAACCAAAGCAGAATCTCTCAATACCTTCTTCCCCTTAAGCAGGCCATATACTTTCCTCTCCTTTTCGCCCAAATCACCAAAAAAATTTTGAAGTTTATCCTCCTGCCCATGCAGGAAATAAAGCGGCGATCCCCCCCCTATTTTAAGATGAGATATCCTGATCTTGCCAAGTTCCTTTAGCTCGGAAAGATGAGCGGAAGTAAAAAAAGTATCTGCCCCTATATGTTTAGAAATAACAATAGGTAATGATGGGCCATGCATCCTGATAAAACTAAGAATTTTCTCTTTTGCTTCCATGGAAAAAATAAAAGAATTATTGTTTATATACTTTATGCAGGATTGTAAATAAAGATTATGGCCTTACCCACCTGATCTCCCAATATGTGACATCGTTCTCTTCATCCACACACCCTATCAATAGCCTTTTTCTGGTTGAATGCGCAACCCTATTTTTTGCAGAAAACTCATACCATGTTAAAGCAGAGGCCTCTTGCACCGGAAAAACCACCCATTTCGCATGATCCTCCCCCGGCTTTACTCCCCTATCATATACCCTAAAATCAGCTCCAAATTTCATAGCAGTCTTTATGATATAACCCCTATTCCTCATATCTTTAAAAACACAGTATCTAACCCAGAAATTTGGCTCAATCTTTTGGGCTTTCTTCAAAAACGATTCAGAAGACAGCCCTTTATTTCTCCCATCAAAAACAGCAATTTTCCCTTTTTCCGAAAGATACATTGTCTCTATAAGAGAAAGCTGAACCTTGCCCTCTTCAGTCAAACTACCATATCTACTTTGATTATAAAGTTCCCTGGCTTCATTAGAATTCTCTGTAACAACCCTATCTTTAATGAATGATGCATTTATCTTTGGTTTTGGTTCTTGCTCTTCTTGAGTCTCTTCTTTCTTCTTTTTTCCTTTCTTTTTAGCCATGAAATTAATAGATTTATTTCTTCTTTAAAAATCTTCCTTTTGCTCTTTATTTTCAATATTGAAAAATATAAAGATTTATATAACCCATAATTAACCCCAAAACAATGATAGAAATTGTTTTTTTAGGGACTTCTTCTATGGTGCCAACCAAAGAGAGAAATCAAAGTGCGGTTTTAATTAATTATAAGTCTAATTATATCTTAATCGACTGCGGGGAAGGAACACAAAGACAGCTCAAGCAAGCAAATATTCCCTTAACAAAGATTACAAAAGTGCTAATAACACATTGGCATAGTGACCATACCCTCGGTTTGCCTGGTTTGATCCAAAGCATGAGTGCATCAGAGTACAATAAGAAATTAGAGGTCTATGGCCCAAAAGGCACAAAAAAACAATTTGAATACATGTCTAAAGCTTTTCTAATGGATAGAAGAATTGAAATGGACATAAAAGAAATAGAAGAAGGAAAAATATTTGAAAATATGGATTTCATCCTGGAAGCATTTGAATTGAATCATGGCATTAAGACATTTGGATATAATCTCATAGAAAAAGATAAAAGGAAAATTATCCTTTCAAAAACAAAAAAAATAGGCTTGCCCGAAGGCCCATTACTCGGAAAATTACAAAGAGGAGAAGAGATTGTATTCAAGGATAAGAAGATAAAACCGGATGATGTAACAAAGAAGATAAAAGGCAAGAAAATAAGCATTATCTCTGACACCTTGCTCTGTAATAACTGTTATAAGATAGCCCAGGATGCTGATGTCTTAATCTGTGAATCAACATATTCCTCTAAATTAGAAGAGAAGGGAGAGGATTATAAGCATATGAACTCAAAACAAGCAGCACTAGTAGCAAACAAAGCTAATGTGAAAAAACTCATACTTACCCATTTCTCTGCGAGATATAAATCAACACTGGAATTAAATGAAGATGCAAAGAACTATTTCGACAATACTGTATGTGCATATGATTTAATGAAAATAAAAGTGTAGCAAAGACCAAAAATTTATATATCCTAAAAAATAAATAAAAGTATGCAGTACCTACACCATATAGCATATATAGCAATAATTCTTCTCTTAGGAACACTCGCTTCTGTTCTGGCATATACTCTAAAAACATCAGACATCTTTATTCTGCTCTTAACCGGAATGATTTGTGGAAGATTAGGATTATTGCAGTTCAATGAAGAATCGATTATTGTTATAGGGATACTTGCCCTTATCTTTATTATGTTTAATAGTGCGACGAGATTTCGTTTTAAAGAATTGAAAAAACACATCTTTAGTGTAATAAAACTCAATATAACATATTTTGCGCTTTGTATTGTTATATTGACAATAGCTATAATGTTGATTTTTGGTTTGGAAAAATCATTCAACTCACTAATGATAAGCATGTTAGGCGCAACATTAATGTATGGAACAGACTCGACAGCAATGCTCTCATTTTTCAAAAAATCAAAAAATAAGATTATTGAAATAATTGAGATGGAATCGATAATAAATACTACAATTACTGTGATAGTTTCTTTCCTTTTGCTTACTATCTTAAGCGGATCTCAATTTAGCCTGATCAATAACATTCCAAACCCAATAATTTCTTTCTTAAGGTCGATTATAGTTGCTTTACTTATCGCATCTTTCCTCGGTTGGATAATTATCTCAATCCTGAAGAAAAACTATTTCGGAAAATTGACACATCTTGCAGTTCTAACCTCAGCAATAATATCTTATGTTGCTGCTGAATATCTTGGGGGCTCTGGAGTTCTTTCTGTGGCTGTATTTGGGCTCATATTTGGAAATTCTCATGTGTCTCATTTCATTGAGATAGAAAAATTTGAATCAATCTTGACAAATACCATAAAGATACTTACATTTATGCTTCTCGGCACAATCATTTTTATAAAGCCAGAATATGTCATAAAAGGAACGGTCATATTTATTATCTATATTATAATCCGTTTTATTTCAGTTGTGACTGCACTTAAGAAAGAGAAAATAAAATTAAAGCAGATTATATTTATCACTTTAAATGCACCCAAAGGAATAGATATCGCAGTAATAGTGCTTTTGATAATCTCAATTTATAATAACATACCTAATATCGAGATTATAATAAATCTTACCTTATTGATGATACTCTATACAATATGCCTATCAAGTATTGTATTGCAGTTCTCAAAATATTTCCTAGAACACCAAAAAGAGCCGAAAAATGTCACGAAAGTCAAAAGGAATTAATGCAGAACGTGATTTGATTCATAAATTCTGGGCAAATGGCTGGGCAGCAATAAGGGTTGCTGGCTCAGGGTCAACAAGATATCCCTCTCCTGATATTTTAGCAGGAAATGGGGTGAGGAGGCTTGCAATAGAATGCAAATGCACAAAAGATAATGTACGTTATTTAACAAAAGAGGAAATCAGGGAGCTGATAGAATTTTCAAGAATATTTGGTGCTGAGACATGGATAGCTATCAAATTCAATAAAACAGGATGGTACTTTCTTAGTCTGGAAGATATAAAAGAAACAAAAAATAATTACGTAATAACAGATGAAATTGCAAAAAATAGGGGCCTTCTTTTCGAAGAATTGACAGGCTAATTATCTTTTTGTCTTCCCAAGTCTTTTCTCAATCTTTATCTCTTCTTTAATTATTTTCTCTATTACCCTTTCAATATGCATCTCAATCCTAGCTACTCTCCTCTCCATTGAAACCAAGATTCTCAAGGAATATACAATAGCCAGCAAAGTACCGAGAATTATCCATAATGTCACATGTGAAACGTCCATAAGACCACCTCTCTTTATTATTATGATAAAATAAGAATTAAGGCCTATTTAAATGTTATGGATCTGGATCCCGAAAAGCGCTTGTTCTCACAGTCATCAATAAGAAAATCAATCTCCATAAAATGACAGAAAATAGTGTCATTGTAGAACCCAGAAGCGTACCAGTAGCAGTTATCCCTATGTATCTTATAATCCCGTGAGCCGTCTCCAGGAAGATCATGGCAAGCGTTGACATCTCCGTTTAGTTTAACAACTTCAATAGCACAATGGCTTTGCTCATACTCGGTCTCCCAGCAGTGATTGTAGTCAAGAGAGACCACAGCCCGGCATAGCTGCTTTGTGGTTTCCGCATCAATCTGGTCACAGAGACTTAAGTCTTTTTTTCCATAGATTATACTTACGTAGCAGCGGTCGTATTCCAGACTGCCCGACCAGATAAGTCCACAAATGCTTTCGTCGTTAGTTTTCACTGCAATCCTATAATAACATGCATCCCTCTTGTTCCTATCGTCATCCGAGATATACTCACAAATGGAAGGATCATCAACAGAAGAACCTAATGACAAGACACATTTCCTCCTTGTATGATTATCCAAGATTAAATGACAGTATGTGATATTCATGGTTTTGTCGGCAACAATTTTGTAAGCTCTGTCAAGACAGGTGGTGACCGAATCATTTTCCTTCATCATCTTACAAAGTTCAGGCAATCCCCTTTCTTGAATAACATACCGGAGGCACCGGTCATGGTCCCCCACGTCATTAATCGAGAGGCAAGCTGAGTCATTCAACAATATTCTGCCATAGTAGAGATAACAATCGTCAGCAGCATCTCCCGCATGACCACATAATGTTGTATTATTGGTGTCCCTTACAACATTTGAAATGCAGGATGTGTTGATGGAGAAAACATTACATACACTTATGTCAGAAAAATAGCTTATTGATTTCAAATAACACAAATCTCGGGCTCGGTCACCATCAACCTCTTCACATAACTCTGGATTGCCCTCCCAGATTGCTTTGCATCCAGGAATATAGAACCAAGGATCATGGTATACACAGCCTGAATATCCAAAATACCTACATTCCCCGGTGAACTTATTTGTGCTCAAGTGTGGAGGAGTTATCGCGGTCGAACAGAAACTATTCATGTTTACATATATATACACTCCAAAAAGAAACAATGAAATACTCGCTATTATAAGGACAATCGAAAGAAATCTCAGACGAGTTTTGAAGAAGATAATACCAGTAATTGTTAGAGTGCCAACAAGGAACAACCAACTGCCATGAATAATAGTATAAGTTATCATTTCACGTACAGAAGACCCCCGGAAATTATTGTAAAGAGCAAATCCAAAAGTAAGGAACAAAAGTAATAGCCAGTATATCTTTTTCATATAGTTCATCCTGAGAATCTTACTATAAAAAGATTACGATAACTAGGCTCTGCTGAAACCCTAGAAAAATATAAGAGGCCCATAGCCTCTTTGTTTGTTTAAGCACAACAAACCAAGAGGTGAGCCCCATGAAGAGTAAGAATTCTAAATACTTAAAGTTTATTGATAAAGCATTGGAATTATGCAAGAATATACCAAGATACTTCAGCAAATTCGCAAATAAGATATTTTGTAATCATCAAAAGATAATCCTGCTCGTACTCAAACAGAAACTAAGAACTACTTATAGGGACTTAATAGAATTGCTTAAGATATCAGATATTCCCATTTACATTGGATTAAAAGGATACTTCATCATACAACACTTGTCAAGTTCGCCAAGAAGATTAAGCCCAAATTGCTTAGCTTTCTTTTACCTTATAAAAAAGCAGATGTGGTTGGAATAGATGGAACTGGATTTTCAGTAGAAAATAGAAGCAGGCATTATGAGAAGAGAACAGCCCTGCATTCTTATCGACGCTATGTTTCACAAAAAATATAATTCTTTGACTGAAGAAAGAAGAATCTTTGGTTTTTTAAGAGGAAGGGTTTCCGCTAAACTCATCTATTTAAGTATAATGGGTGCTGCTTTCATGCTTTGCCATTTGGAATCAAACACACCCTCAAATGCATTTGCAAAAAACTTTGTGCTTGCCCAAATAGCTACATCATAACTTGGATGCACAATCCCATCATCTAAAAGCATGAATATTACTTCTGATCCGTCTATTATACAAAACCTTCCCCTTATGTCTGTATGCCTGACTTCAGTGTATTTAGAAAGCTCTGCTATAATGCCGGCCATATCCTTATTTATCTGTGTAGCGATCCTTACTTTAATGCCCTTGCTTTTCAGCTTCTTAAAGACAGGTATAAGGAAACTTGATTTTCTCATAAGCCCTGTCGGCGTTGTAAGCATAGAAACAGAACTAACAGCCTTAGATATTCTTGACTCAATATGATTATAAAGATTTTCTCTTCCTGTTATTGCTCCAGTAAGGTCTGTTGGCTCAATCAGCTCAATTCCTTGAGAGTGCAATAAACCCAATTCATTAAGAACATCGCTCCCTTTAAGCTCTTCCATCATCTCTACTTTTTTTTCTGATTCTAATTTAATCTTGGCTTTGACCCTCTCAAGAACCTCCCCGGGAGGAACAGCAATATATTTTATTGGTTTTCCAAGCCTTCTTATTATAAAACCCTTTCTCTCAAGACTTTCCAGCACATCATATGTCCTGGATCTTGGAACATTAGCAATGTCAGAAAGTTCTCCTGCTGTAGACAGCCCCCTTGAAAGAAGTGCAGTCCATAATTTAGACTCATAAGTATTAAGACCAAAGTCCCTAAGTTTACTTAAAAAGTTTTTTTGAACAATCATTTTGTATATCGCCCCGCTTCAATCCCCTTTCTTTAGTGTCAGAAGGCAAAAATCATTTATAAATCTTTCTGTTTTTGCTACTATAAAATGGCAAAAAAAATAAAAGAGATGTTCCTAGAAAGTTTTAAATATTAAGTGCTTGTTCTCTATAGTTATGATAAACAGACCAATAGTAAAGATTAACTATTCTCTTTTAACTATTAGTATCCTTATTATCATTATATGTTAGTTCTGTGGCTTCTTTTCTGGCTGCAGAGAATAAATAAACAATAGATAAAAAACCAAAAAGGCAAGAAAAGAACCACAATAGAAAATGACAAAAAAACTGCAAATAATGGATACAACCCTTAGAGATGGTGAACAGACATCAGGGGTTGCGTTTAAGACAGATGAAAAACTCTTAATTGCGAAAGCACTTTTACTGGATGTGAATGTTGATGCCATAGAGGCAGCAAGCGCCAGGGTATCTGAAGGAGAGTTTCTGGCTGTTAAAGAGATATGTAAATGGGCAAAGTCAAGGGATTTGTTGGAAAAGATTGAAGTATTGGGTTTTGTGGATAATCATGAATCAGTTGAATGGCTAAACAAAGCAGGATGCAGGGTATTAAACCTGTTGTGTAAGGGCTCTCTCAACCACCTAACAAAACAGATAAGGAAAAAACCGGAAGAACATATAGAAGAGATAAATAAGGAGATAGAATATGCTAAGAAACTGGGCATTACCACCAATATATACCTTGAAGATGTCTCGCATGGCATGATAGACTCCAAAGATTATGTTTTTTTCTTATTAAACAATATAAAAGGAGAGAATAGGATAATGCTGCCAGATACATTAGGCATATGGAACCCCGAACAAACATATAATTACTGTGGAGAACTCATCAAAAAATACAAAGACAAAAAATTTGATTTTCATGGCCATAATGATTATGAACTGGCTGTTGCCAATACTCTTGCAGCTGCAAATGCAGGTATAGAAAGAGTACACACAACAGTAAATGGACTAGGAGAAAGAACAGGAAATGCTTCACTAGCCAGTGTTGCTGCTGCAATAAATGACCATACTCATCTTTCAACAAACATTATCGAAAAAAACCTCAATAAAATATCTAAATTAGTGGAATCATTATCCGGTGTGAGGATTGCACCAAATAAACCAATAGTGGGAGAGGATGCCTATACACAAACTTGCGGTGTACATGCAGATGGAGACAAAAAAGGCAAATTATATTTTAATAAGATACTGCCCGAACGCTTTGGGGGACAAAGAAGCTATGCATTAGGGAAAACATCCGGAAAAGCAAACATCCAGAAAAATCTTGAAATGCTGGGGATAGAGTTAGATGAAGAAGCAAAAAAAAAAGTATTGAAAAGAGTTGTAGAATTAGGAGACAAAAAAGAGAAGATAACAATATCTGACCTCCCATATATCGTATCTGATGTTTTGGAAACCCCGATAGAAGAGAAAGTAAAACTAAAAGATTTCGTATTAGTACTAGATTCTAAAAAAGAACCGCAAGCAAAAGTTATACTAGAGATAGATGGAAAAGGATATGAAGAATCTGCAAAAGGAGACGGCCAGTATGACGCATTTATGAACGCAATTCGTTTGATATATAAGAAGATAGGGGGGAAACTGCCAAAGCTAAAAGACTATAACGTATGCATCCCGCCAGGAGGAAAAACAGATGCCCTTGTAGAAACAGTAATAACATGGGAAGATGAAAAATCATTCAAGACGATTGGTGTAGACTCTGACCAGGCCACCTCTGCTATAAAAGCCACCCTAAATATGCTGAATAAAGCTAATTCTCCATAGGAAACAGGGGGGATTTATAAACTCCATTATGCCTATTTATAAACAGCAGTATTTAAATACCTGCAGCCATTTATAAAGCAAAATTGATGTTGATTGGGGGTTTTTTGAGTTTTATTTATCATAGATATCCCCTTTAAACGTGGAGGTCATTCAAAAATGGCAAAGAAAAAAACCAAAAAAGACACAAAAAGCGAGAAAAGGGATATTAAGATTGTTAATATAGTCGTTTCCAGTTCTTTAGAGCACGATATTCCGCTAGAAAAAATGGCAGCTACTTTATCAAATACAGAATACAATCCTGAACAGTTCCCGGGATTAGTGATCAGGATTAAAGAACCTAAGACCTCTGCCCTGATATTTAGCTCAGGCAAAGTCGTATGCACTGGCGCCAGAACAATGAAAGAAGTGGAGGAATCATTAAAAAAAATAATCAAAAGCCTTGAAAAGATAAACATCAAAATTAAAATAAAACCAGAGCTTAACATTCAGAACATAGTGGCTTCGGGTAGTGTTGGGATGAATCTTAACTTAAACACCCTGGCAATGAAACTCGAAAATACAGAATATGAGCCTGAACAGTTCCCTGGATTGGTCTACAAACTTAAAGAAGCAAAGGCAACATTCCTCTTATTCAGCAACGGAAAGATAGTCTGCACTGGAACAAAGTCTGAAGAAGAAGTTTATCAAGCAGTTGATATGCTTATAGTCAATCTGAGAAAGGCCAAATAATTTACTTTTTATTATTTATTTTAGTATTGATAACAGCTAGCTGCAAAAGTCTAAAACCAGTAAAATGGAAGTCCAAGAACAAATAAAAAAATTTACTGAATTAATCGAAGGATTTTATAAAGAACAATTATTAAACAGGATAAAGAACGATGAAAAATTTCTTTTAATAGATTTCTCTGAACTCATAAAATTCGAACCTGAAATAGCTGATGATCTCCTTGAACAGCCAGATGAAGTCATCAAAGCTGCGGAGATTGCTATTGAGCAGTTTGATACATTAGGGGATGTAAGAAATTTCAAAGCAAGGTTCTTTAATCTGCCTAAGGGCCAGCAGATAATGATAAGGAACATAAGAAGCAAACATATCAATAAGTTCCTTTTGATTGAAGGAACAGTCAGGCAAAAATCTGATGTCCGCCCCCAGGTTATTTCTGCAAAATTTGAATGCCCTAGCTGTGGAAATATAATAAATGTCCTTCAACTAGAAAGCAAGTTTAGAGAGCCGACAAGATGCGGCTGCGGAAGAAAAGGCAAATTTAGATTATTAGATAAAGAACTTGTTGACGCTCAGGGCATAGTTTTAGAAGAAGCATCTGAAGATTTAGAAGGAGGTGAACAACCTAAAAGAATTAATCTCCTATTAAAAAAAGATCTTGTCTCCCCTATTTCAGAGAAAAAGACCAACCCCGGAAGTAAAGTTAGGATAACCGGGATATTAAAAGAAATCCCAATCCTGGCAAGAGATGGCGGCAAATTGACAAGATTTGACTTAATGATTGAAGCTAATTATATAGAGAGCATTGAAGAAGATTTCTCTTCCATAGAGATAAGCCCCGAAGAGGAAAAGGAGATAATTGAGCTCTCCCAAGACCCAAAACTCCACCAAAAACTAATCAACTCATCTATCCCCTCAATCTATGGACATGAGGTTATTAAGGAAGCAATATTGATGCAGATGTTTGGGGGAGTAAGAAAAAAACGCGATGATGGCTCTGTTACCAGGGGAGATATTCATATTCTGCTGATAGGCGACCCTGGCGCAGGCAAATCACAAATGCTGAAAAGAGTATCTAAAATCGCACCAAAAGGAAGATTTGTATCAGGGAAAGGTGCTTCTGGAGCAGGACTGACCGCCGCTGTTGTAAAAGATGAATTTCTCTCTGGCTGGTCATTGGAAGCTGGCGCTTTAGTATTGGGGAATATGGGTGTTTGCTGTATTGATGAACTAGATAAGATGAGCCCCGAAGATAGAGATGCGATGCATGAGGCGCTTGAGGGACAAACTGTAACAATAAGCAAAGCCAACATCCAGGCAACACTAAGAGCAGAAACAACAGTATTGGCTGCAGCCAACCCAAAATTCGGAAGATTTGATCCATATGAGATTATATCCAAACAGATAGACTTGCCGCCCACCCTGATAAATAGATTTGACTTAATCTTCCCTGTAAGAGACCTCCCGGATGCAAAGAAAGATGAAAAACTAGCATCATTCATCCTTAATCTGCATCAGTCACCAGAAATGATTACGCCAGAGATAGAATCAAAAAAGCTAAGAAAATATATTGCATACTCCCGCCAAAAAAAAACCCCCCAACTTACGGACGGCGCTATAGACGAAATCAAAAAATATTACTTAAAGATGCGCAGCTCTGGTTCAGTAGAGGGGGAAATAAAAGCAATTCCTATTTCAGCAAGACAATTAGAGGCATTGGTAAGGATAGCAGAGGCTAACGCACGATTAAACTTAAGTGATAAAGTAACGAGAAAAGATGCAAAAAAAGCAGTAGAGCTGATGCATTATTGCCTGGTTCAGGTAGGATTAGATCCTGAAACAGGCAAAATAGACATAGATCGTATTTCTACAGGAATACCTGCAACAGAAAGAAGCCATATCACGATTGTGAAAGAGATAATCAATGAATTAGAAAAGAAATTAGGGAAGACAATACCAATAGATGATATCATAGAAGAAGCCAAGCAAAAAGGCATCGGAGAAGATGCTATTGAGGAGACGATACAGAAATTGAAGAGAGCGGGTGATCTCTTTGAGCCTCGTCGAGGATTTTTGTCAAAAATATAGTAAAACCCTTCTCGGCTCAAATTCAAAACATTACTTCTTCTCCAAAAACTATTTAAACATTTTTGCATGCCTTTCTATTTGGGGGTATAAATAGGAAGGTATATACTAACAAGATAAGGGCCCATAAAATGGAAACAAACACACAGAGAATAAGGCAACCGGCATATAAGGTACCGATAAATATATTGACTATTGGAAAATATGTAAAAAATGATGAAGAGTTTGCTCCAAATTTCATAGAAATAGGCGATATGAAAATATCAAGGGCAAATATAATTGGAATCATCGTAAATATAGACAAGAACGAAACAGAAACTAATTCTCTGATCATCGATGATGGAACAGGAAAGATGTCTATAATGGGGTTTGAAAACACCCCAATCAGGGGAGATAATTCTGTGGGTGATATCATAAATGTTATTGGCCGAATCAGGGAGTTCAACAATGAAAAGTATATCGCCCCCGAAATAATAAAAAAAACAGATGAAAGGTGGATGAAAGTAAGAAAGCTTGAAATTGAAAAATCAAGAATAAATATAGAAGAAGAAGATCCATCAACAGAAAACACTGAAATAAAGGAAGAAGAGATAGAATCTCAAGAAACAGAAACAAATAGCACCATAGACAACCATGAAAAAATCACACAATATATAAAAAATAACGACCAGGGAAATGGTGTTGAGATAGAAGAAATAACAAAAAGTATAAGCATAAACGAATGTGAAAAACTTATAGAGAACATGCTAAAAGAAGGGGATATCTTTGAAAACCTTCCTGGAAAAGTGAAAGTACTAGAATAACACAGGAGTCAGATACACCTCAAAAATAGAGCCGACAACTAAAAACCCCAAACCAATTAACAACAGCTCGCCCACATCAAGTAATATTGTCGAAGCTTTCTCAGTTGAAAAATGGTTCTTGATTATTGCAACAGAAATTATCCCGCCCGCCAGACCGCCATAAAAATATGCTAAAATTTCAGGCACACCATGAACAGCATATTTAAGAAAACCGGAAGAAACTATACTAAAATAAGCAGCTAATTTGCCAAAACCTGCAATTGAAGCTATTGCTGCCAAATTAGATCTTATAAAATTACCAATTGCTGCGGATATGACTGTAGCATTCCAGGTTAATATAAATATCGCGCCTGCGCCATAAATAAAAGAAAACAACACACAAAATATAAGAACCTTTACATTATTAAAAAAAATTCTAAAAAGATGGTCTGTTGTTGTCGCAAATCCGGTTACGTTTGAACTAACCCTGTCATTTATCTCAGCAATAGTATTTATCTGTTGTTCAAATAAATATCCCATTGTTTCTGCAGGCAAAACAACATACCATACCACACCAGAGACAGTAATGCCCAAAAACAAAAAGGCCAGCAAAAGAATTGCCCTATTGTGCTCATGCAGCAGTGCTTTTTCTGAAGTTAACTTAAGATCTTTAGACTCCTCAAATTTAAGGGTGTTATAGATAATTGGCACACAAGCCAAAACAGTAAAAAAAACCATTACAAAGCTGGACCTTTCATCAAATATCCAGATAGAAAGAAATATAGCAACCCCACTGTAAAGCAGACCCATAAAAAACATTTCCCAGGGTTTCTTCTCAGCTTTCAAAGGGAATAATAAAGATTCGAGTACCATAAGAAAATATAGATATAGAGAGTATATAAAATTTTTGAATGCCCCTGCATATATTAGCATCATAATATTGTGAGTGAGTGAGAGATAGCTTTATAAATCTGGTAAAATTCCTAAAAAACAAGAATTAATATGGATTATAAAGACTTATTGAAAAAAGCCAGAGAAAGCCTGCCAGAAGCAGCATTTGAAAAACAAAGATTTGAAGTACCGAAAGTAAAGGGTCATATACAGGGCAATATGACAGTAATCAGTAATTTCAAACAAATTGCCTTAAGCCTTGGAAGACCGCCGGAACACCTCTTAAAATTCATATTGAAAGAACTTGCAACACCAGGCGGCCTAAAACCAAAGGGCCTCTTAATAGGGACCAAAGTATCTGCATCTAAGATTAATGATAAGATAAAGCAGTATGCACAGGAATATGTGCTCTGTTCGGAATGCGGCAAACCAGATACTAAAATAGAAAAAGAAGGCCTGTTTGCATATCTCAAGTGCACTGCATGCGGCGCACGCCACCCTATAAAATCTAAGATATAGAAAAAGTCAGCCAAACCATTTGCCTAATGCTTCTTGTTTCTCTTTATCCCTGCCAAATATGCTCTCAACCCGCCCCTTTGTCAGTTCCAGGGTTTGTTTAAGGTATGTCGGGAGATTGTAATGTTTAACCAGGCTCAAAGCAGGTTCGAGATATTTCACTATAGACCCTTCTGAAATTGTAAAAATGATATTCCCCCCGCATTTTGTGCATTTGCCAATTAGGGGCGGCCTTCTGTATTTTTCATTACAATTAACACACCTAAACTGTTGTTGAGAAAATTTTCTCAGATTTCCTTTTATATCTTTTATGAAATGCTTCTCTATAACTATCTGAGCAACTGTAGATACATCAACTGCCCTGATTTTCGAAGCAATATCCATCTGGCCCTTCAGCTTTTCTTCCATCGAAGGAAGGAGCTTATATGCAGAACAGTTCACACCTAAACTAATATCGCTTGTATCATGCGTAAAACCAAATCCTTCATACTGTCCTTCTGTATTGAGCCTCTTCCCCAGCTGCTCAATCTCTATTTCCCAGGGCATCTTATATTTCTGCGCTGCTTCATAAAACTCAAGAGGATATTTCCATACAACATCAAGATCAAAGACCATATCATCTACTTCTGAGGGGGTTAATCTGGATGTTAAAACTAAAGGTGCATCTTGTGTTGCTCCTCTTGTGTTGGGCAGATATTGTCTTGAAAAATTCAATAAAGCATCAGTAAGCAGAGTCACACACGCCTCATCGCCATCACAGTCCCTCCTGGTTGCAGCATGAAACATAGGATGGGCATAAAATCCCTGTGTTTTCGAGAAACCAACTATTCTGCCAATTATACCTGCAGAGGTATGCGGCGCCAAAGCAATAACAAGCTGCCCCACCAAATCTGTTTTGGACTTAAGTTCATAATAACTTCTAAGACCATAAAGCTTCTCTAAAAGCTCATCGATAAAAAGTGCAACCCTATAAAGAACACTATCTGCGCCCTCTTCCATCGAATCCGTGGTACTTGGCAAAATCAGGTCCTGAGGATAAAGCCCCAATATCTGATCCTCATTAACAAGGTCATTTCCATGTATGTCTTTATCATATCCCAATTCTTTCAGTTTTTCTATTGCTGTACCAATCTCTTTTGGCTTGAAATTGGTTATTGCAAGCTGTGTCATATCGTACCTTGTTGTGCCATCCTTATTTACTGGTATGTTATGTTTGGCCCTTAATATGCCCTTAGAAAGGTGTTCAGGCATATGGTCTTTGTTTGATGTTCCCCTAACACCTTTTATTAAATCCGGGTAAATGCCAAACTTAAGGTTTTTTATAGTATTATCAAATATTTCTATTATGTTTATGGCGCGATTCTTAAACGTTTTATTCTCTCCATGCCTTTCGCATTTTTCTGTTTCCATCTCGCCGCAAACATTACAAAAATAAACCTTTTTGGTTCTTGAACCGCATTTCTCACAAACCCCAAATACAGTTTCATTCCCGCATTTACATCTATACATAGGAAAATCAGATACTACTTTGCCTGCTGTTAAAGAACTCTGAAAACATCTCAGCCTGCCCCCCTCAGACCCGACAGGAAACAGGCAATGCGGCTGCCCGCTCAATTTTCTTACTTTGGCTTTCTCTGGCCTGCCCATTCTGGCGCCAATAAAGGTGCCATTTTTATCTCTGATCTTCAAATTAAAAAGCCGGGAAACAATATCAACATTTGTTTCGTCTTCCCCTTGTTGTATCTTTTTATCCCCCCTTAGCCAGCCAGCAATAAATTTTGATAAGAGGAATGCATTATCTTCAATAATAACAACATATTCCTTACTGATGACACTATGCACCACACCCAAAAGATCCAACAGCCCTTTTCCCTTTTCATCATATGCAATTACTAATTTATCCACCCTATCTTCATTAGTAAATTCTTTGCCTTTTGAAAGCCATTCAAACAGAGAACCAATATCCTCTGCAGAGATAGAATTCCAATGATAAGTAAATTTGGGATGTAAAGAAACATCCATGACAGAAGAAAGCCTTAGTGCTTCATCAGCTTTAATAGAAGAATCATAAAATTCATTAGTAAGAATACGCATCCTTTGCCGGCCTATGCCTGTCAATTCTGCAGCCCTGCCATAATTTAGTTCCCCTGTTTTGTTTTTGATTTCACTTTCAAGTTCCTGCACCCACCACTCTTCACAATATCCTGCAGGCACGAGGACATGGGCACGATTAAAAAAATCCCCATAATTAATCAGAATATCGCCTAAATAAATTATCTCTTCAACTTTATTTGCGACTTTTTTTGCCAGGTCAAAATCATTAACCCGCAAAACACTTCCATCTTTTAACCTAACTAACGGCCCCTCTATAGAATCACAAGTTGACATTGAGGCTGCTTTACCCGGCCGTTCCAGTTTTAATTGTGTCCCTATGGCAATATATTTATTTAAAATATAGGTTAGGGCTGGATGAATAGCCGCAGAGGAATACCCACTATTCCTGCATCTCCCATACCTTAATCTAAACCCCCCATTTCTTAAAGGTAATCCTAAGATGGGCCTTCCAGCAACCAAATCTTTCATATATGTATAATCAGGCTTTATCTTGCTCTCACTCTCTTTTCCTTCGCCTTTTGCTTTTTTTCTTTTTTGCAAAGCAACAAAATCCCCTAAAAAAGCCCATTGCCCCATGTTAAACTCGGCTCCCCAATCAGAAAGCTGTTTTTGCAGCTTTGCTGCCTTCTGGCACAGGCATTCACCAACAACAAGACAAAAACCCCCCCTTATCTGGTTAGTCTCTATTCTTTGCAGGTCCTTATAGTTAGAAACTTCTATTTTTTCTGATGCATCCCCATCCACCTGGATAGGCAGATTCTTTACCAAGAACTCTATCTCTTCTACACTAGGAAGATACTGAAGATTAGTTATACGCTCATGATAATCATACAGTTCTGTTGATGCTCTTTTTATTTCGTCAGAGGCAGCATCATACATTGCATAGCCCATCTTTTTCCTTATATAATCTGCAACCAAAACAGAAACTGCTGCTGCTGTGCCCCCTGCACTCCGTATAGGGCCGGAAAACATTAAACAGAAATATTCTTTACTATCATCCTTTCTCTTCTTTAGCTTCAATTCCACAAATCCTTCCAAGGGTGAAGCTACAACCCCTAAAGTGAGATATGCTAATCCTATTCTTATGCCTGTTTCCATTGCCTTCAGCTTATTTTCAAATTTGCAGAACTTCTCTTCAGATGTCTCCAGGGCAATAGTAAATGCCACTTTCCAGCTTAATTTGCCATATTTCTTCTCCAATTCCACTATTCTTTTAGAAATCCCGGACCCCTTAATTGAAGGCACTGCAACAGAAATCAATCCTTCGACCCTCTCAGCCATATTCTTAGCTAAAGGTATTGCCACACTTTCCTCTGGGTCATATCCCTTCTTTCTTGCTGCATTACAAACAGAATACGCTTTTTTGACTTCAACACTAATAAAATCAAAATATTTCTCAATTCTTTTGCTCATCTCTTTCTTGAATATCATTTTCCGAATTTGAGTATCTTTACTTCTCTTGTAGCTAGATTAACTAAAGGAACCCTGCTCGGCTCCGGGTGATGCCCAACTTTCTCCTGAAATGTTGTTTTGCTCTGCCAGCAGCTGCATGAAATAAGGGTAGTGTTCCTATAGCTAGAAACTGCAGATTTATGAATGTGCCCTGTTATAAAAAAATCAGGAACAGTATTTATGACTAATGGATCTTCATCTGAATAGGGAATATAAAGTGTAGAGGTATGTGTCGGCGCCAAATGTCTTCTCTTAAGAAGAAATTTCATTATCAGGTCTGCCCTATCATACCCTCCGCTATTCCTTATTGAATCAACATTGGCTACATAATAGTCAAAAGAGTAGCCATGATATAACAAAACATCATAACCAGAAAAAGACTCATCAGAATGTATATTAACAACTGCAGGATTTGAAACAAGGGTTACATTAGGCATTCCATCAAATTCTTTGCAAAATTCATTATGAAGAATAGGCTGGGGTTCTGCAATTCTCAAAGCATCGTGATTACCAGGGCATATAATTAAGCTAATATGCTGCGGTATCCTTGATAAAAGCTCCGCACATACTTTATATTGCCCATAAACATCTTTTATCACAAGCTCTTCCTCTTGCCCCGGATAAATGCCAACACCGTCAATAAGATCGCCAACAACAAAAATATATTTTACTTTTGATGCTATTTCTCTTTGCTTTTCATTCCCTGCTTCCTGGTTAATCCAGCTAAGAAACTTATCAAAATCCTTATCTAAAAAGTTATTTGAGCCGACATGCAAATCAGCCAAAAATAATGCGTATGCTTCGTTATCAGATTTTTTTAATTCGTGTGTAGAAGGAACCTCAGGTAATAGCAAATTATTGGCAAATACAATATTTGTGCCATTAACACCGGTTATTCCTATGGCCTCATCCAAAACCGTTGCCTTAGCTATATCATAAATCTCCGGCTTATTCTTATTAATAAGTATTTTAATTTCTCCTGTGCTGTCTTCCAAAGTCAACATGATATTACCGTTCTTTGTAGTTCGCTTGTCTTTTACCAGGCCTATTAAAGAAATGCTTTCCCTATCTCTTTTATTTAAAACCCTGCTTATTGAAGTAACACTCCCAAGTTCTGTTCTCGAATAAAGTATTTTCTGCAGGGCTTCGAGTCTTGCATTAAAATACATTGCAAAATCACAGGCTTCCTTCTTAGATGATAATTCCTTATATGATGTTACTACCTTAACACCGCCTGTTAACTTTTCATCAGTTTGATTTTCCCCTACAAAACCAAGAAGCCTTTTATACGGCCTTTCTTCACCCCTTTTTTCAAAATTTGTTTTTATCTTCTCAAATTCGCTCCAATTTAAATCGATATTTTCTTTATCCTTCAAAGCAAGATATATATCTTTATTCAAGAATAAAAATCCTTTATTATCTATAAGGCTAATGCCGCTTTCAGATAACCCCCCAATTAAATCTGATAAAAGGCCCTTTGTGTCTGGAGCTAACAATACTTTCTTTTCAAGAAAGTGATTTACAATTTCCTTATTACTCTGCTCTTTCTCCATTTTAGGTAAGAGGGGTTATTCCTACTTTACTAGGTTAAATCTAACCCTTCCTCTAATATCTTTTTTATATTCAATACAGAAGAATCAGGCAAGGTAAGAGATATCTCCCTTGTCCTGCCGTATCTTCCCTTAGATATAACTTTAGCATGGATCACACCAAGCATGTCAAGCTCAGCAATGACATCAGATATCCGCCTCTGGGTGAGCGGCCTTAAACCTGTTTTCTGGCATAAGGGCTTATAAAAATCATAAATCTCTCCTGTAAAAATGTTTCCTTTCTTTTTGGTTGATAACATTATTATAGAATATAAAATACATTGGCTTTGTTTTGGCTGGCTGGCAGTTATATCCACCAACCTATCCCTTTCTATTTTCTCCTCTGCTGCATCAATATACTTAAGAAGTATTTTATTTTCTCCTGCCCTTTCAGCCAGCTCTCCTGCCACCCTTAGCAGCTCAATTGCCCTCCGCGCATCACCATGTTCTCTCGCAGAGTAAGCAGCGCACTTCTCTATTGTCCCGGGCTTAAGCGTGCCATCTTTAAAGGCCTTTTTTGCCCTCTGCCTCAAAATATCCTGTAATTGCAAAGCATTATATGGCGGAAAAACCAACTCCTCTTCAGATAAAGAAGATTTGACCCTGGGATCTAGATTATCAATAAAGACCATATCATTAGATAAACCAACTAAACTGACTTGTGATCCTTTAAGCTCCTCATTGCACCTTGTAAGATTATATAAAACACCATCACCCGTCTTCTTGACAAGTTGATCAATCTCATCAAGAACAAGCATGACTGGCTTTTTTTCCTTTTCAACAGAATTGAAAAAAATCCGATAGACTTCATCAGTGGGCAGGCCAGTGAATGGAATCTCTTTTCCAAATCCCCTTGCCAATTGAGCAATCAACCGATATTCGGTGTCAGCAACCCGCTTTAACTTACAATTAAGATAAAGTATTTTTAAAGGATTACTGCTTTTGTTTGTTGTTTCCATCATCTTTTCCATGATATATTTAATACACATTGTTTTCCCGGTACCTGTTTTACCATAAACAAAAAGATTAGATGGCTTATCTCCCCTTAAGATCGGTGCCAGAATCTTAGCTATGAATTGTATTTGTTCATCGCGATGGTCAACTGTCTCAGGCAGATAACCACCCTGAAAAACTTTCCTGTTTAGAAATAAAGGTTCTTTCTTTAGATAATCATTAAAAAAATTAGAAAGTTCTTTTTCTGCCATTATGCTCCATGAGAAATGGAGGTTTATAAATATTATTATCATCGGTAATATACTTTCATTTAACTAAAACACACCCCCTGATTTCCTATGGAAACTATATATTATATTTTGTTTTGTTTATTATATTATTATTTTCAATATAGAATATAATATATATATATATTGATATATTGATATAAATATAAATATATAATAAAAAAAGAGATGGAATAAAAATATGAAAAAGATTTTAAAAAATAAAAAAATAATGAATTAAAAAATAATTGAAGA
Organism: Nanobdellota archaeon; assembly: GCA_023140175.1. Classification (GTDB taxonomy): domain Archaea; phylum Nanobdellota; class Nanobdellia; order Woesearchaeales; family WJIZ01; genus WJIZ01. The sequence continues at coordinate 42,955 of JAGLMD010000034.1, forward strand.
TTGAAATGAATGTAAAGAAAAAAAGAAAATATGGAAGATTTGGAGAATCAATTTATAAAAAAAGAAGATGAAAAAAAGTGAAATGTGAAAGATTAATGGATTCGAATTATAAAAAAATAAATCGAGACAAATTTTGTTGAATCAATATTTATAAAATTAAAAAAGGTTTACATCCATACTCTTTTTTACTTTTCCATAAGAAATAAGGGGGTAAGGTATACTTATCTATTATATCTAATAGAAGCCATAAGTTTATAAAAATCCTATTACTCTTTATTTAATATCTCTATATGAAAAAAATATCTGCCTTGGGAAACATAGAAATTGATGAAAATAGTGATTATATCCTTTTTTCTATCAATCCGAGAATATACTCTTTAGATATAATCCACTCTGCTGCTTATATAATGTTAGATAAGGCATATATTATCTTGGATTATCAAAATGAAAATATCCTTGTGGAAATTAGGGCAAAGCACGAAAACCAGGACTTAAAACAATTAACAATGGAGTTTAACGAAGAACTCCTTAATTATGCAGTCTATAAGGCCCAATCAGAAAGAAACAAAGAAATAAGGCAGATTATCCTTCAAAGATCCCTATTAACTAATAATCCTGATTATTTTATTGATACATCAACCGAATCACCTCAAAATGAAGATGAAATAAAAGATCCTAAGGGAATATCTAAAAAATGGGACGAAAAGGATGGAAAGGATAAAAATAAGAAAAAATAAGGTAATTGTTAATCTTAATAACCAATTTTACACCAAAGAACTAATCCAGAATTCAATAAGAGACTTCAATAATGTTTGTTCTGCTCAACTTGAAGAAAACAAAGATTATTTTTTAGTTATTTTAAGACCCAAGGAAAACATTCCAACTAAAAAGATTGCCTTAGAATTTTGTAATTATTGTTTGGGTTTGATGAAGTGTTAATACATTTCTAATTTAGAGAAAAACAAAAAATTGGTTGTTTAAATGGAAACAATATCTCATACAAAAAATAAAAACTATACTTTGAACAATTATAGAATCAAATTTTTTAGAAGCAATATCTTATTGACAACAGATCATGGTTCCTGGCTTGCTCTGTCAAAAGAAAAATATAATTCATTTCGAAAAAGTACAATGGATAAAGAGTTATTTAATCTTCTTGAAGAAAAAGGCATTATCCTAACAAAACACAATGCAGGTAAAGTTGTTAAGGACTACAGGCAAAGAAATAAATTCATCTTTTTAGGAACTAACTTACATATAATCGTCCCTACCTTAAGATGTAATCAATCCTGTATTTATTGTCATTCTTCTTCTAAGCACGTAGATATGAAAGAATATGATATGGATGAAGAAACCATGAAAAAAACCATTGAGTTTATTTTTCAGACACCTTCTAATATCATTACAATAGAGTTCCAGGGGGGCGATACTTTGCTTCGGAAAGACTTGTTTAAAGCAACCATAAAGTATTCAGAAAAATTGAATAAGAAGCATAACAAGATGTTAAAATTCGCATTAGTAACTAATCTTACCCTTATGGATGATAATTTTTTAAATTATTTGATAAAACATAACATCAGTATCTGCACTTCTTTAGATGGACCTAGTTTTATTCATGATAAGAATAGGCCTTTTTTAGGTGGGGGTGGCTCCTATACCGAAGTTGTGAAATGGATAAGGAAGGTCAGGGGGAAAAAATATCCTATAAGTGCTTTGATGGTAACAACAAAATATTCTCTACCTTACTACAAAGAGATAATAGATGAATATATCAAACAAGGCATTCTTAGTATACAGATAAAATATATCAACCGCCTCGGCTTCGCAGAAAAGGAGTGGAATAGAATCGGCTATAAAATTGAAGAGTTCATAGATTTCTGGAAAAAATCTTTGAATTATATATTAGAGCTAAATAAAAAAGGAATTAAAGTAAAATCAAGATATGCTACTATAATCTTGCATAAGCTTCTGACCGATACTGATCCTAATTTCCTTGATTTGAGAAGCCCCTGCGGCATAGTTTCAGGTCAACTAGCATATAATTATAATGGAGATATATATTCGTGCGATGAAGGAAGAAATTATGAGATGTTCAGATTGGGCAACACCAAAGAAAACAGCTATAAAGAAATATTAAGTTCAGAGCAAGCCCAGCAGTTAATTTCCTGTTCAATAAATAATAATTACCTTTGCGATGCTTGCATCTATCAGCCGTTTTGTGGGGTTTGCCCAGTAATAACATATGCAGAAGAGGGCAACATTATCCCAAAATTAGGCAAAAACTCAAAATGCAAAATCCATAAAGCTATGTTTGATTATATCTTCGAAAAATTATTGTTTGATGAAGAAGTAAGAAAGATATTTGTAAGTTGGATAGAGCACAAATAAAGATGGCTTATGCAGATATAAAATTAGGTTATACATGCAATAATAATTGTATTCATTGTGTTATTGCAGATCAAAGAGAATTTGCTTTAAAAACAAGAGGTAACCAAGATAGAAGCACAGATGAATATAAAATTGAGCTTTATAAGAGCAGGTTAAACGGTTGTAACATAGTGACATTTACGGGTGGGGAACCAACAATCAGAAAAGATATTCTTGAGTTAATAAGATATGCTAAATTACTCGGGTTTGATATTAGTATGCAGACAAATGGAAGGATGTTCTATTATAAAGAGTTTGCTGAAAAAGCTGCTTCTATTGCAGATATAAACTATGTCGTTGCATTACATTCTCATAAAAAAGAAATTCATGAATCAATAACAAGAGCTGAAGGAAGCTTCGAACAAACCGTTACAGGAATAAAAAACCTAATCGCTTTAGATCAAAAATTAATTGGTAAAGTAGTTATATCTAAAAAAAACATTAAACATTTGAAGGAATTGATGCAATTTTTCATCGAATTAAATATAAAGGAAGTTAATATGGCATTCCCACATGCACAAGGTAATGCATGGAAATATTTTGATGATGTAGTACCAAGATATACAGAACTAGCTCCCTTTGTTCATAAAACAATAGACTTTATAGAAAAATATAATAAAGAAAATAATGAAAATATTAAAATTGAGTTTGAAGCAATCCCTTTATGCTTTATGCAAGGATATAAAAATTATGTTTCAGAATTAAAATTCTTAGGAAAAAAATATTCAGAACTAAAAGCCCTAGATGGAAGAGTGATAAACTGGGAACAGGCAAGAAAAGAGATAAAAAGAAAGTTTTCTCAGTGTAAAAAATGTAAATATGAATCTATCTGTGAAGGACCATGGTCAGAATATGTAGAAAAATATGGGGATAATGAGTTTAAAGAAATAAAATCATGATATCAAAACTTATTGCAAAAGGTTCCTAAGTCCTTGCTTCAGCTTCTGTTTTTAACTGAGGGATACAGGACTAAGCCCTTTAGGGCTGACTAAGAAAAACCATAAGGTTTTTCTTCAAGCACTTTCTAGAAATCTACTACACAGCGAACTAGGTGTAAGTATGAGCTCATACCCGTTTTTCGTCTGTGAAAAACGAATATGAGGCGATATAAATGAGTAGTGTAAACCCTTAGTTTGACAGTTGGTGCTTTCGCTAGCAAAATTATTTAATTTCATCCAAACTTATTTTATTTTTTATGTTATCGCTGCATCTGGACCAAGAATCAGCCTGTTTATCCAATCAAAATTTGAGATTATCCTGTTTTGGACAAACTTTTGTATGTGTTCTATGGTAAGTGTCAAATTCCTTATGGATTCTATAATTGTTTTTGGATGTAATGTCTTTAATTCTTCATGTTCATATTTCACAAGTGAGATAATCACTTGTGCTAAAAATCCTATCAGTAAAATGCCTTTTATCTCGTCATCGTCCCAAACCCTTACTGGTTTAATCTTTATCACGTTCTTTAAAGAGTCAATAAGTTTCTCAATACTGTCTCTGCTTTTGTATTGTTGCAATGCTTCATCTGGTGTCAAATTCTTTGTTGAATTTAGTAAGAAAAATCCTTCTCTTCTAGTTATCATCTCTTCAAAAAGCCTTTTTTTGAGTTCTTTTGGTGTCAAATTGGTCAGCCTTTTTTGAAGGCTTAATGTTTCTGTTGCTATGAAATCCTGTAATTGATAGGATTTTTTCTTGTGTTTTCTCGTTGATTTAATTTTTCTTTCAAGTTCTTTATATTCCCCCAACTTCTTCTTAACCCTTCTTTTATGTCTCTCCATACTATTATCATAATTCTCTTCAGAAAAGTAGAGGTATTTGTATTCTTTATCCTGATAATACTGAAGACAGTAGATTTTCTTTCCTGTTTTCTCATCCTCTTTAACAATCACTTTATCTTTATCAAAATCCCTAATTTTCAGATCTACTTTTTGGGACAAGCTACTTGCACAAAGATAATGATGTTTATGTGCCCTGACTGATTCTTTACATCCCTTAGTATTAGCGCCCCTGTCAAGAATTATTAAACTGCCAGTATTCAATGCTTTCAAAGTACGCTTGAAAGTCTTAGCAAAATGTTGTTTATCCAAAACATTGCCTGCGGCAACAGTCAGGGCATAAGGAACATTAACTGGTTCCCGATATTCAGCAAGACCAAAAGTAATCTGTTTTTTACCTGGGTGTCCGTCGCGGCTATGGCCCCTTTTTGCTAAGCCTGCCTTATTGCCAAATAAAGTTAGTGACGACCAGTCGAGATTTGAATCAGTATTTTCAAAATGATATTTCAGATCTAAATTCTTCTGGAACAATGTCATGATAGCTTTATCATGGCGGCCAAGAGTTCCTAAAACACGATATAAAGCCTTGACATTAAACTCTGACAACAAAAATTCCTGAAGAATATGGGGCTGATTAATCCAATCAGCAGCATGATTGATACTCTGATTAAAATGCATCTTGTGAGAAATAAGTCCTGTAACATACTTTGACAGCTGCTGGCCTTTAACTTTAAAACGGTTAAAGATAGTAGCAAAACCAAGCTTTTTTCCATATTTTTTGGATATTTCGATGCAGCCAATCGAAAAACTCTTATTGTTTTCATGTTTACTAACCATAGGTATAACCTCTGTTTGTTTTTTGTGTTAAAAAACAGTAAAAATGGAGGTTTATACCTCTTTCTACAACTTCTAAAGATGAAATTATTTAGAATTAAGAGTTGGTGTCAAATTAAGGGTAAACTCTGAAATAAAAAGGTTTTGCCATAGCATTGGTCAAAACTACCATGTAGTGTTAGTTACCAAGA
>JAGLMD010000035.1 GCA_023140175.1 Nanobdellota archaeon
GGAGAATTGGAATTTGTAATGTATATGAAGAAAGGCCCTCCAGAAATTCTAAAAGAACAAAGAGAATTATTGGATTATATTAGAATTGAATCTAAGATTTAGTGAGCGTTAGCGAACTTTCTTGTAAAAAATGCTTCTGACTCATATATAACCTCTCTGTCTCTTATAATCCTGCCTGCCATCTCATCTACTTTATCTTCTTTTCCCTCTGTTGAATCATCTCCTTTTCCAACAAGTAAATCCTCTTTTTCACTTTTTACAAAAACCTTTTCAGGAACTTTCAGGTAAACTTCCTTTGTCTTATCATAACTTGTCTTTCTCCCTTTTTTCTTCACCTTAGCCTTTAATTTATAATTTCCTTCATCTCCTTCTATAACCTTGTTCTCCAGGATAACTTCTTTTGTATCTTCACCATCTACAGATATATATTTGAGATTATCCAGCTCGCCAGAATATTTTTTGTTACCCCTATACACATAGCTCCAGACCTCAAGTTCAACATCGTCTTCATCATCATTCTCTATTTCCAGCACAACATTAAAACTTTCATTAAGGTATATGGCATATGGCATTTCTCTGATATCATAACTCAGCTTTTTACTTTTCTTATCCTCTTTTTCTATTTCTATTGTCCTGCATAAACTGCTTGTTCCGCTTTCTATATATATTCTCTTTTCATCCAGATTATCAAGACCCTCGACAACAATTATATAATCTCCTTGTTCATATTTTTCGTCGCAGTTAGCATCTAACTGAATAGGTATAGACACAGTATAATTAGTAAACTTATTTTTGAAATGCATTGTGCTTTTTTCACTCACTATTTTTCCTCCATTATCAATTGTATAAGCATATACAGCATATTTAGAAGTATCTCCCCTATATACATCTATTTTTACTTTGATGACATCTCCAAATTTGGCAGTACCTGGAATATCCTGAATATTTATGCTTGAATTCAGATTTAATGTATTTTCTTCATCCTGTATAAATATCAATTCAGAAACAAAGTTATCTATATTATCCTTATCCTCACAGCTTATCTGGGTTATATTTGCTTTAATAAAATAACCATTGCCTTTTGTCAAAGAAGGGCTATATTTACTGGATGTACTTCTGCTTAATGCATCCTCAATATTTATGTCTGAATAAGTCTTAATAACTCTCCCGAAAGAATCCTCAATCCAGTGCGCAACTGTTATATTTGCCTTTCCTTCTCCTTCTATTTTAGAAGCCCTTATCTGCCATTCCGGGTCATCAGATACTATGCTGTCAATTATAACTGAAATTTTCCAATCACACCCGCCTTTCTTTGAAACACTATTATCTTTTCCAGGCGTTCCTCCTTCAATGTAGGATTCTATCCAATTATCAGGATCATTTGAATACTCCTCTGCGTTAATTCTTTCTAAAGATGCTCCATTACCTTTTGCACCCCAACTGGAACAATAAAAAACCACATCTAAAATATTTCCGTTTTTATCTCTAAGCAATATTATGTCTTCTTCATTATTTAGATTATCACCAATCGTAGCACCCGCAGAATATATAGAAGCATTTATTCCTGTATAATTAAAGTCTTTCTCAACGATTAATGAATATGAACTATTATAATAGCTCAATAGCTCTAAACTATCTTCGGACTTGGAGTCCTCTATTATATATTCACTTAAATTAACTCTTTCTTCAGAAAAAACCTCAATAAACTCCTTATTATTATCATTCCCCTCTGGATTATACATTATCTCATTAATTATTATATCACCATAACAGAAACAACTGATAAAAGTAATTAATGTTACATAAAAAGCTAGTTTAACTATATTCTTAAAATACAGCCATTTTTTCATAAAAAACACATTTATCATTCTCGAATAGTACTAAAACTTTAATAATGAAGCATACACTTTATTAATATTATCTTTATTGGGGGTTACTAAAATGGGTTTTATGAATTTTATGAAGAAGGGTACAGATACAGAGCTAGATAACTCTTTAGATATTCCTCCCCCTCCTCCACCAATTGAGAATTCGGATTCAAATCAGCCTTTTTTTCAGGCAGATAAAGCCAAAGCAGCTTTTGATGAGAAAATGCCACCACCACCAATGCCCAAAGCACCCCATCAAGACAGTCCTGTATCAGACCAAGCACAGAAACATGTATTTGATATTCCGCCAATCTCTTCATCAGATAAACTCCAGATTAGGCCAGAACAATCTCCTGGCCAGATGGGCATTCCTAATGATGCTAGTTCAGTATTTCCTGGAAAGAAAGAGCAAAAACCATCAATGCAGTTTGATGAATTTTTAGGCTCAAAATCAATTCCAGAGGAAAAACAGCAAAAACATCTATTTGGTTATAAGACAAAGGAAACGAAAACATTACATGCTATCCCAGAAAAACAAATTTTTATTGAAGTTACAAAATATAGAAGGATCTTAAAAGAACTTAATAATATGAAGAAATCCCTCAAACAGAATGATGATGAAGTAAGTGTTTTGGTGGGTGACCTTGCTGATGAGGAAAGAACATTTTCTAAACTTCATTCAAATCTATCAGAAATAGAAAAAAAGTTAGTTGAATTAGAAAGTAGTATTTTTACTCAATAGGTGGTGTTAACTATGGGGCAAATGCCTGTTTTTATTAAGATAAAAGAATCGGGGAACATTGGTGAATTAATAAACTATCTAAAAAATAAGGTAGAAGAGACTAAAACAACACTAGAAAGCCTTAAATTATTATCATATAAAGAGTCTTCTAAAATCGGGGAGTGGAAATCAAATTTGAGATATGTAAATGAGAAGATAGACGGTATCAGTAATAGCTTGCTCGAACCAGAGAGCATATAAATGGCAAAAGCAAAAAAAACTAAAAAAAACTTGCAAAAAGACAAAAAGGAAGAATTCTTTGTCGCACTTAATAACTGTGAACCTATCAGGGTAGAATTACTTGAAAGCACAAAAATGATTCTTGAATCTATGAAAATATTTCAAGAATTAAAAGGCATAAGAATTCGGAAAATTGAGGAAAAAAATAAGTTAAGAAAGCAGATAAGGGCCATTTCCTCAACAATGAGCCGGATTAAGTCAGAGCTGCCTGTTATAAATATTCCTGAAGAAGCTGTCTCCCCAAAACTTCCCATTAAAGAAACACCCCCAGTTGAGCAACCAAAAAAAGAAGCACCACCTCAAAAAACAGAGTTGGATAGAATAGAAGATGAGCTCAGGGAGATTGAAGGCAAACTTTCTGGTTTTAATTAAACACAAACATTAAAAATACGATTCTATTTCTTCTTAATATCATGCGGGGATGCCGGAGCGGTCAAACGGGATAGTGTTTGTCTGCCGTTTCTAGGTACTAAACATCCAAACTCAAGACAGTTGAGTTATGAAGCTTTCAGGAAAAGCTGATGAAGAACTCGTGAGCCATCTATTGGCTTAGTGCCTACCGGGGTTCAAATCCTCGTCCCCGCATTTTATATTTTCTTAGAAAATCTTTCAACTATTTTTGCGATTATGACAGCCAAAAGAAAATAAATAGCTAATAGAATAATTAATCCAATAATAAAACCAATTGTTTGTTGCATAGTACATGAGTCCACTTTAAAATTACAACGACTAACAAGCATACTAATCCACGTTAAACTCGCCGGAATAATATATCCAAGATGTATTGAAATACTAGTTGTCCAATTTAGGAATTGAGATTCACCCACGAAAATTATACCTATTAATAAGCAGATAAGAGTCCCAATAAGTCCATGTTTCAATGTCCTTGATTTCGACTTAAATAGATAGAATATATTGCCTATAATCAAGAAAATGAAAAAAAGTATAGATATTGATCCTTCAAATATTCTTTTCTGTTCTTGCTGTCTTAATATTTCATTATTTCTTTGTTCCTGATCACCTTGCTTATAATCATTTTCTAGGATTTCCGGCGGTGGCGGAGCTGCTCCAATTTCTGCAAAAACAATTAAACAATTAGTAAGTAGAATAAAAAATATTATCGGAATTAAATATCTCATCTTGATTATTAAAAATGGATAATTTTTATTTAAAATTTTCTATACTTTTCACCATATGCTTCTTAGTAACATATGTCACTTCACTATACTATCTTATTCTTAACGATAATTTATTAAACAACCAATTCTAAAAATTCTAATAATGAGAATCCACACAATAGGCGGCTACAATGAAGTTGGAAAGAACATGACTGCAGTAGAAATAGATAATGAAGCAGTCATCCTAGATATGGGCATTCATCTGGAATCATATATAAGATATACTGAAGATGAAGATATAGAGAATCTATCTGCAGAAGAACTCATGAAAGTGGGTGCTATACCGGATGACTCAGTTATCGAATCAATAAGGAATAAAGTAAAAGCAATCATACCCACACATGCGCATTTAGACCATGTAGGGGCAATAATCTACCTGTCAAACAAATATAGTGCTCCAATATTCTGCACTCCATTCACTGCAGAAGTCATAAATGCAATAATCAAAGATGAAAAAATCAGGCTAAAAAACCCCATAAAAATCCTGAATATCAATTCTAAATATGTGCTTTCAAAAGACATAACTATAGAATTTGTTAACATGACACATTCTACGCCCCAAGTTGTGATGGTTGCTTTGCACACAAAAGATGGTACTTTAGTTTATGCAAATGATTTCAAATTTGATAATAATCCAATTATTGGAAAAAAACCAGATTATGATCGGATTAGAGAACTGGGCAGGAAAGGAGTAAAATGCCTTATTGTAGATTCGACAAGAGCAGATCAACCAGTAAAAACACCATCAGAAAAAGTAGCAAGAGAAATGCTAAGGGATGTTCTCTTAGGAGTTGATTCTAAAGGAAAAGCAGTTATTGTTACAACATTCTCTTCTCATCTGGCAAGGCTTAAATCTATAATAGAATTCGGCCAGAAAATGAACAGAAAGGTTGTTCTTTTAGGAAGAAGCCTTGCAAAATATGTGGAAGCGGGAGAAAATATTAACCTGATAAAATTCTCTGACCAGGTAGAAATAGTAAAATATGGTAAGCAGATAAAAAACAGGTTAAAGAGAATTGAAAAAGAAGGGCCTGAAAAATATTTACTTGTCGTTACCGGGCACCAAGGCGAGCCAAAATCAACCCTGTCAAAAATGGTAAGAAGAGATATAAAGTTTCATTTTAAGCCGGAAGATCATGTCATTTTCTCTTGTACAATTATTCCATCTGAAGTGAATATAACTAACAGAAAGAACCTGGAAGAGGAGCTAAACCACTTAGGAGTCAGGGTTTTCCGCGATATTCATGTCTCAGGACACGCAGCAAAAGAAGATTTAAGGGATCTCATTAATATGCTAAAGCCACAGCACATAATACCTGCACATGGCAACATAGATATGGAAATGTCTTTAGCTAATCTCGCAATAGAAAAAGGATACAAAATGGATAAGAATATCCATATTATGAAAGATGGTTCTAATCTAGTTATAAAATAAAAAACTATTTATATACCCTGACTATCACAATATGTAATTGGGGGTATCATTATGAAATTAACATTAGCTGAACCTAGCTATATAAAGGATAGTATTACTATTATCTCAGAATTAGTCAATGAAGCAAGATTTAAGATTACAAAAGATGGCCTGGAACTAATAGCAATGGATCCTGCTAATGTAGCAATGGTCATTTTTAAGCTCCTTAGCAGTGCTTTTACAGAATATGACATAAAAGAAGATATTCAAATAGCAATTAATCTGAATAACTTAAAGCAGATACTTAGGAGAGCTAACTCCAATGATATGGTTAGTCTTGAGCTGGACAACAATAAGCTTAAAATACAGCTTAAGGGCAGCACAACAAGAACATTTAATCTTCCTATAATAGAGCTGGAAGAGAAAGAACAGAAAGTTCCTGACCTAAAATTTCCAGTCAATATTACTATGCCTTGCTCTGTTCTTAATGAATCAATAGAAGATGCAAGTATAGTTGGAGAATCTTTAGCCTTTGAAGCAGAACCTAAAAAATTCAATATAACTGCAGAAGGCGATCTTTCTCAAGTAAAGATAGAGATTAAGGAGGATAATGAAACTAAGATAAATGTGGATTCCTCATCGAAAATAAGGTCAAAATATAGCATAGAGTACCTAAAAAAGATGATGGGCGCAGCTAAGCTCTCTGAAAAGGTAGATATCAAGTTCAATGGTGATTATCCATTAAAGCTTGAATATAAAGAAGTAGATAAGATAATGCTTAGTTTTATACTCGCTCCAAGGGTAGAGAACGACTAATCTTTATTTTTCTTCTTTTAATTAATACGACTAAGCTAATAATGACCATAATCAGGCTCAAGAACTGCCCCATACTTATTCCATAAAATTTTATCTCTTCTCTGAAAAAATCAGTAAAAAATCTAAATGACCCGTAGAATAATATAAAACTCCAGAAACTGGCCCCTTCTTTGTTTTGTCTTGCATATATGAATAAGAGAATCCCAAATAAGATAAAGTGGCTTATAGCAGCATATATCTGATAAGGATGCCTGCATAATCCATCCACAGCCACAAATTTTACACACCATGGCAGATTTGATAGGGTGCCATATAATTCCTGATTTGTAAAATTAGCTATCCGTCCAAGAGCCAATGCCAAAGAGCCGGGAATGACCAAAGCATCTATAATATCAATAAATCTTACTTTATATTTTCTAGAAAAGATGCTCATTGAGATTATAGCTCCAATAACTCCTCCATGGAAAGATAATCCTCCCTCCCATATTCTTAATATCTCTATTGGGTCAAACCAGAAGACACGGGGGTTATAAAAAACAAAGTTGAATAGTCTTGCTCCAACTACTGTTCCAATAAGCAGATATAATATCAAGTCATCTACTTGCTTTACTTTTATACCTTCAAGTTTATCTTTTTTTATATAATGCCTTAAGAAAAGGTATGCAATAATAAAACCAAGTGCATATATTATTCCATAATATCTTATCTCAAATATGCCAATCTTGAAAAGCACAGGGCTTATATTGTTGGTGAACATAAATCTGATATATCTCCCTGCCTTTATAAAAATTGTCAAGAAAACATTTATAAAGAAAATATAAATGGAATCCCATCATGGATGATATAGGAGATAAGATAACTAAATATATTATAGATTGGGCTGAAAGCTATTTCAGAAGCCGGGATGCTTTTCATAAAAAAATTTTATCTATAGAAAAAATAAATAATGGCCTGATAATAACATTCAAAGATAAGAAAGAAACCATTCTAGCTATTTTAGACCTAAGTCAAGTAAAAGAAAGAGATATAAAAGAAAACACAACCCTAATCACGCTTAACAACAGGAAAAATGTGGATTATCTTCACTATAATTGGCCTAAATTAGCAAATATTTCTTCATTTAAGATATATTTTATAAACCCATTTTCAACTCTAGAAAAAAGGTGGATTATAAACCCACATATCCATTCAAAAATATGTGATGAATCTACATTAAGGGCAGGCCTTTTATCGATGTTTGAGACTGTCGAGCCACTCACTAAAGAGATTTTTACAAATAAGCTATGATTTTTAGGCAGTATAAAGCCAAAAAGGACAAAGGGGTCCAACAATATCCAAAGGGCTATGCCCAAAATATTTTTAGGTTCCAACTGTCTTTTTTGGCGTATCTTTGCCTAGAAATCATCCTATAAGAGAAAAATTGAATTTTCATACTCTTTACTTTAGTGCAGGTATTGTGATTTCTATACATCACATCATAATAAGCATCTGGCCTACAAAGCCAGCAACCAAAGGCACGATAAGATTATCATCGATTGTTTCTACTAAGGTTTCAGATATAGCAGCTGCAAATGCCATGCCAACTATCGTATAAATATTTGTATAGGCTGTAAGAAGGATTAAGCCAATTACTAAATTTATGCACAGTTCAGCAACTCCTCCCACCAATGTCTTTTTCTTAAAGATTAAAGTATGGCCATATTTCTGGCCTATTATGGCAGCGAACATATCCCCAAAAATGGTCATTAGGAGAGCAGTTAAGGCTATCCAGAAATCAAATACAGCAAGACATATTATTGTAGCAGTAATAAAATAAACTGCTCCTGATACCCGTCCAACTTCTTTAGGCCTTATAAAAAAATCAAGAAAAGGCATCTTCATATTCAAGTCAAGCCGGATATACTCTATTATTAAGAATAAAAGAAGAAGCAACACAAGAGCCATTAAAGCATGAGTTTTCCCATAATTCCTTAGTAATATAAGATAACCAACTATAACCAACAATATCATAAGGTGTATTACTTTTCTGCCAATTTCCCTGAAAAAATTCCATTTCATATTAACAAACTATTGATTATAGTATATAAAAGCTTTTCTTAAAAGAAGTATGCGGCTGCCGAGATTCGAACTCGGGTACCAAGCTATTTCCATGATATTTTTAACAAAAATACCTATGGGAAGCTTGTATCATCTACAGCGCGTAGAGCCAAAAATCACGGGATTTTCGATTTTAGTGCGTAGCCACTAGATCACAGCCGCATTAAAATCAAAGAAACAACATTAGTATAAATTATTTTTCATAAATAAGAACCAAAAAGGGATATAGAAATAATAAAATAAGCCTACTCAGCTTCTCCTTCTTCAGGATTATAATTAGGCACAGCAGCCTTATTGATAATCATAACATCCCCTATGCTCTTTACAAGCTGGTGCGGCACAATTACTCCTTTTGCTGAGCCCAAAACCTTGCTCAAGAAAGAGTTCTTTGTTGCTCTTACTCTCCAGCCAAATACCTTTGTCTGAAGTAATATTGATTCCTCAACATCCCCAAAATAATCTCCTGTATCAGTATAAACTCTCATATCATAAGTTTCAGTAAGTTTTTTCATTTTCAACATTATAACCACCTATATTTTATTTTAATTTTATAATAGTAACTATATCATATAATATTTAAACCTTTTGTTTTACTGTTGAAATCTATCATAATACCTTAACATTTTTTAAATTAAGCTGTATTACTCCTTAAAATGAACAACTACTTTAACCTATACATCGTGGGAACCAGCCACATCTCTAAACAAAGCATAAATGAAATCAAAAAAGCATTTGACGATTTGAATCCAGAAATTCTAGCTATAGAGCTTGATAAGGGGAGGGCATATGCTTTAATGTCAGAGAAGCAAAGTAAGCTATCTTTATATCATATAAAGAGAATAGGCCTCAAGGGGTTTCTTTTTGCTTTGATTGGTTCTTGGGTAAGTAAAAAGCTTGGCAAATTAGTTGGTGTGCAGCCTGGCTCAGAGATGAAAACAGCCATGCTTCTGGCAAAAAAGAACAAAACAAAAATAGCTTTAATAGATCAGGACATAGAGCTTACTCTAAAAAAATTCTCAAAGCATTTATCATGGAAAGAGAAATGGAATTTAATGGTAGACATCTTAAAAGGCATCTTCTTGAGAAAAAAGGATCCATTACTGAATTTTGACCTGAGCAAAGTTCCGGAAAAAAAGCTGATAAAGCTGATGATGGCAAAAGTCAAGGAGAGATACCCGAATATACATAAGGTTCTTATCGAAGAAAGAAATTATTATATGGCAAGAAAAATAAAGCGATTGATGTCAGATAACCCCCAAAAAAAGATTTTGGCTATAGTGGGTGCAGGACACGAAGAAGACATCCTTAAAATTCTAAAAGAAAATGAAGGCATAACTTATTCTTTTACAGTAACCCAATAAAAAGATAAATATTGACAACTCAATAACAATATTTATATATCAAAAAATCAATTTCTCTGCTATGGGACTTATCTTTGATTGGATAGATAAAATAAGGCGTTATACTAAATTAAAGCCGGGCGAATTGAAAGCGGCTTTGATATCTATCATGGTTATTGCATTTGCGATTTCTTTTAGTAATTGGGGCATAGGCAAGGAAGTAGATATATCATATGGTTTTATTAATCTCTTCGGTGCAATAATAATAGTAGCTATAACTTTTTTTGGACGATTATATTTACAGAAAATTGTTGCCTTGGGTGCTGATTACCAAGTAGAATATAAGATATGGTCTTTCGGACTTTTATTCATTCTATTAACTTCCTTCTTAACTAGTAGTTTTGTAGATAGTAAATTTAATCTATATCTATTCTTGATTCCAGGAGGAATAGTAATCCATTATATGGCAGGCCATCGCCTTGGCTGGGTAAGATATGGCCTGAACTTCTTTGGTTTAGGCGTCGTATCCCTAGCAGGACCAATCGCCAATATAATCCTTGCCATGATCTTTCGTACTTTATTTGAGATATTCCATCTACCTTTATTCTACACAGCATTTCTTCTTAATCTGATTTGGGCTTTGTGGACAATGCTTCCAATCCCACCGTCAGATGGATCTAGGATGATTTTTGGCTCAAGGATGGTTTACATGTTTGGCCTTGCTGTTGTAGTTTCATCCGCAATACTTTTATATTCGAAGATAAATATAATTATTACTATCTTGGGTTCATTTGTAATTGCCTGGATATGGTGGCTGATTTATTATATCTTATGGGAACGCTTTAACTGGAAAGGTCCTTACTAAAAATGAACAAAAAAGCAGCATTAAATTTTTTTTCAGAGTGGGCAGAGTTTTTTTCACTTGTCCTGCTATTCATAGGCATTTTCATTGGGATAATATCTCCCAGCGCAGCTATAACTTACTTAGTGGCAATCTTTGCAGGTTTCTTTGCAGGCCGCCTTCTCTACGAAAGAAAAGAAAAGCTAAAAGCACCTTACTTGCTCATAATTATAGGATTTATTATGGGTTATGTCATAGGAACATTTTACGGCGATAGAAGAATAACCTTTATCCTGTTTCTTATTGGCACAGCTTTAGGTTATTTCTTATTTGATAAGAAAATCATCAAAGATATTTTTCTTTGAATAACATTACATTTTTATTCTATCTAATTTTTTCATTTAAACTATGCAAAAACTAGCAGAAAACATATGGAAGATTAATGTCGATTCAAATATCTACTTTTTAGACTTAAAGGAAAAGATAATAATTGATACAGGACCAAGAGATTATAGGGATATAGTAAAAAAAGAACTGAGTAAAATAATAGATTTAAGTAAGATAGAGAAAGTAATCTTTACCCATCTGCATTATGACCACACCGGAAATTTTGATATTTTTCCAAATGCAAAATTCTATACATCAGAAGATGAAATAAGTTATTATAAAAAACACAAAATCTTTGCTATAGGCGATCCCATATTAGCCGCAAAATTCAATATAGGGCTTCAGCCGCTAAATTACTTAGAAGGTTTCGATATAATACAAACACCCGGCCATACTAAAGGGAGTTTCTGCTTATTATATAAAAAAGAAAAAATATTGTTCTCTGGCGACACCCTATTCTTCAACGGCTATGGCAGGATAGATTTTCCAGGCTCAGCTCCGGAAAAAATGAAATCCAGCTTAGATTTCTTAGATAAGACAGATTACAAGATTCTTGCTCCAGGCCACGACTATTAACTTCTCCAATACATATATAAACCATTTTCAATTAACAGCACCCATGATTAAGGACTTTGAACCAAGGTTATATCAGCAGACAATCTTTGCAACAGCTGTAAAATATAACACTTTGGTTGTTCTTCCTACAGGCATGGGCAAAACCAACATATTTCTTATGTTAGCTGCTCAAAGGCTAAAACAATACCCTAAATCAAAAATTCTTTTCATCGGTCCGACCCGCCCGCTGATTGAACAATACTTGCTGGTCTTCAAAAGGCATTTTGAAATAGAAGAAAGTAAATTAGCCATCTTTACAGGCCATGTTCCTCCTAAAAAAAGAGAAGAACTATGGCAAAAATGCCAGATATTCTTCTCTACACCACAAGGACTTGAAAATGATATAATCTCTAGCAGGATAAAATTAGAAGAAGTCTCTTTACTAGGTGTGGATGAAGCCCATAGGGCAGTCGGAGACTATGCATATGTCTTTGTTGTAAAGCAATATATGAAAAAAGCAACACATCCAAGGATCCTTGCCTTAACAGCATCTCCTGGTTCAGATATGGAAAAAATTAGTGAGGTGGTAAAAAACCTCCATATTGAAGAGATTGAAGTAAGGACAGATGAAGACCCGGATGTCAGGGAATATATCCAGGAAGTAGACATAAGATGGGTCAAAGTAAAGTTACCTGTAATTTTTGAAAATATAAGAAATTACCTAAATGATTTTACAAAAACTCGCCTAAATAAACTAAAATCATGGGGCATCCTGCCTAGGGTAGATTCAATAATTAGCAAAAAAGACCTTCTAGGCCTGCAGGCCCAATTAAGGGGAAGAGCAGCTCAGGGAGAAAAAGATTTTACTATCTGGAATTCTATTTCCTTATTGGCAGAGATAATGAAGGTCCAGCACGCTTTAGAATTATTAGAGACACAAGGAGTTATTTCCCTATATAATTACATTACTAAACTTGAACGAGACTCATATACTTCAAAAGTAAAGGCTGTTAAGAATCTAGTAAAAGACCTTAATTTTCGTTCAGCTTTGATTAAGTCTCAGACTTTATACGAAAATAAAATAGAACACCCCAAACTTATTGAATTACAAAGAATAGTAGGAAATGAATCGAAAAAAAATAAAGATATGAAAATAATTGTTTTCAATCAATATAGGGATAATGCTGCAGATATAGTGAATAAATTAAATAATATAAATGGGGTAACTGCACAACTCTTTATAGGCCAGCAGAAAAGAGGAGAAACAGGATTGTCTCAAAAAAAGCAGAAAGAGATGCTTGAAAAATTTCGGTTAGGAGAATCTAATGTCTTAGTTGCAACCTCAGTTGGAGAAGAAGGTCTTGACATCCCTAGTGTTGATTTGGTAATATTCTATGAGCCAGTACCTTCTGCAATAAGGCACATCCAGAGAAGAGGAAGAACAGGCAGGCAGGAAAAAGGCCGCGTCATAATACTGATGACTGAAGACACAAGGGATGTCGGCTATAAATGGTCTGCGCACCACAAGCAAAAAAGGATGTACTCAAATCTAAACGGCCTTAAAAAAAGATTAAGCTCTTTATTAGGTGTTAAGAAAGATTCCTCATTACATAAGTTTATACCAGAGGACGAAAAAGTAAAGATTTACGCAGATTATCGTGAAAAAGGTTCAGGTGTAATAAAGAATCTTATTGACTTGGGTACTAACATTGATCTTGAAATGCTTGAATTTGCAGATTACATACTCAGCTCAAGAGTAGGGGTAGAGTTCAAGACAGTCGAGGACTTTGTACAGTCTATATTAGACGGAAGACTAATGAACCAGATAAGGGAGCTTAAAAGAAATTTTGAAAGGCCCTTAATCCTGATAGAAGGTATCGAAGATATCTATTCTATAAGAAATATCCATCCAAATGCTATCAGGGGAATGCTTGCTAATATCATAGTAAGTTATGGTATTCCTTTGGTTTACACAAAATCGCAGCAAGAAACCGCATCCTTATTATATATCATAGCAAAACGTGAGCAGGAAGAACTTAAGAAAGATTTCATGCCCCATACTTTGAAAAGAGTTACAGATACAAAATGGCTGCAGGAATATATTGTCTCTTCTTTGCCGGGAATTGGCGCTACATTAGCAAAGCCGCTATTGAAGCATTTTAAAACAATAAGCAATATCGTAAACGCATCTGTAGATGAACTGAAAGAAGTCGAATTAATAGGAAAAAAGAAAGCAGAAGAGATAAGAAGGATTTTAGATGAAGAGTATGGTGGTTAAATTTTTGAGAGGCTTAAATTATTTCAACACTTAAGAATTCAATTTCATCTAGCCTAACAGCCACTTCATTATCCTCTCTAAAAATAACAACTTTCTCAGTCTTCAGGTTCTTTATCGCATTTATCAACTCTTCCAAATCCTCAGTTTGGAGCTGTATTAATGCCCCTTCATAAGATTCAGGTATTTCAGCATTCTTTATTATAGTCATAACCCCATATCCATCTTCATCAATAACTTTAAAATTAGGCATCTTAACATAGACCTTAGTTATTGTAGGCTGGCTAACATCTTCTAATTCATAATGCTGATTATCCTGCCCAAAATTTAGTGAAGAAAGTAAAATAACTCCTATAACTAATATAATTATTTTATACCTCAAATTACCACCCCATAACAATTTTTAGAAAAAAGCACTATTTAAACATTTCTTTTTCTAGTTTTTAGACAAAACTGTCTAGGTTCACTGGATATTGCAC
>JAGLMD010000036.1 GCA_023140175.1 Nanobdellota archaeon
AGGAAAGGCTCTAATTCTTTTACAACTGCTACTGGTCCAGAGCCAGGCCCGCCGCAGCCATGCGGGGTGGAGAATGTCTTATGCAGGTTTAGATGAAGAACATCAATGCCCATATCTTTTGGCTTTGCTATTCCCAGTAATGCATTCATATTAGCGCCGTCCATATAGACTAATGAGCCATTTTCATGCGCTAGTCCTGTTATTTCCAGGATATTTTCTTCAAATATCCCTAATGTGTTTGGAATTGTGAGCATTATTGCTGCAACATCTTTGTTTAGTTCTTGTTTTAGGTTCTCTATGTCTACCTGGCCCTTTTCATTGCTTTTTAGGGTAATTGTCTCAAAGCTGCACATTGCTGCTGATGCTGGATTTGTGCCATGGGATGAGTCTGGTGTGATGATTGTTTTTCTATCTTCTTTTTTGTCTTTGAAATATGCTTTAATCAGCATCAATCCAGCCAGTTCTCCATGTGCTCCTGCAGCTGGCTGCAGGGTTATTGAATCCATGCCTGTGATTTCTAATAATTGTTCCTGTAAATTATACATCAGTTCCAGGTTTCCCTGTACTGAATCTTCACTGCTGTAAGGATGAGAATCTGCAAATCCATTCAGCCTTGACAGGTCTTCGTTTATCTTTGGGTTGTATTTCATAGTACAAGAGCCTAAAGGATAGAAGCCAAGATCAACTCCAAAGTTTCTTTTGGATAATTTTGTATAGTGTCTTACTATGTCTACTTCATTCAGTTCTGGGAGATCATTTGAATCTCTTATTAGCTTTTTTGGAATTATATTTTCTATATCTTCTTTTTTCTGGATGTCTAATTTAGGCAGATAACCTGTACTTGTTCCTTTTTTGCTTATTTCGAATAGGGTTTTCATAATAGATTCACTAATTTATCTATATCTTGTTTTGAATTCATTTCTGTTACGCACAGAAGCATGCAATTTTCCAGCTCTGGATAATATTTTTCTAAGCTTAATCCCGGCTCTATATTGTTTTTTTCTAATTGTTCTCTGAATCTTTCCAGCTGTTCTTTATTCTCAAATTCTATTACAAATTCATTATAGAAATCTGCTTCGAACTTCTGTTTAACTTCTTTTTTCTTTAGTTCTTCTGATGCATAATGTGATTTCTGGAGATTTAAGCTGGCTAATTCTTTTATTCCTTGTTTTCCCAGGGAAGCAAGATAAACGCTGGCTGCTAATGCATTCAGGGCTTCATTTGAACAGATGTTGCAGGATGCTTTTTCTCTTCTTATGTGCTGTTCTCTTGCCTGCAAGGTTAGGGTGTAGCCTATATTATTTTCTTTATCTATTGTCTGGCCTGCAATCCTTCCTGGGATATATCTCATCAGATCTTGTTTTACTGCAATTATTCCGAGATATGGTCCGCCGAATGATTTTGGATTACCAAATGACTGGCCTTCTGCTATTACTATGTCTGCGTTAAGGTCTCCTGGCGGGATTAAGATACCCAGGCAGGAAGGATCTGATATTGCTACTGTCAATAAGGATTTATTGTTGTGAGTTATTTTTTCTATCTCTTTTATGTCTTCTATATTGCCAAAGAAGTTCGGGCTTTGGATTAAAATTCCTGCTGTGTTTTCATTTATTGCATGCTTTAGTTTTTCAAAGTCTGTTTTTCCTTGTTTGTTGAAATCTATCTCTATCAGTTTTTTATCTCTTGCATCTAAGTAAGTTCTTACTGTTTCTCTGTATTCCGGGTGGGCTGTTTTTGATATTATTATCTCTGACTTTTTTGTTTTGTTTAGTGAGATAATAGCTGCTTCTGCCAGTGCTTCTGCACCGTCATATACAGATGCATTTGAAACATCCATTCCAGTAAGATTGCATATCATGGTCTGGTATTCGAAGATTGCCTGTAAAATGCCTTGAGACATCTCTGCCTGATATGGTGTATAGGCTGTGTAGAATTCTGATCTTGAGATTATGTGATCTATAATTGAGGGGATGTAATGAGAATATGAGCCAGCACCCAAGAAAGAAGATTTGTATGATCTGTTTTTTTTTGCTATGGCTTCTATCTCTTTTTTTAAATCTGCTTCTGATAACTCTTTTGGAAGATTGAGACTTTTATTCAATCTTATCTTTTCCGGAATATCGGAGAATAATTCTGAGATAGATTCTATTCCAATATCTTCAAGCATAAATTCAGTTTCTTCTTTGCTCTTTGGAATAAAATCCATATTTTCTCACTGTTAGTGGGATTCTGATCCTGTGAGTTTCTTATAATCCTCAGCAGACATCAGGGAATCAAGTTCAGCTTTGTCTTTTATCTTTATCTTAGCAATCCATCCTTCACCATAGCAATCTTTGTTTATTGTTTCCGGGGAGTCTGAGAGCTTTTCATTTGCTTCTATCACTTCTCCTGAGATTGGGGAGAATACATCTGAGACTGATTTAACTGACTCCACGTTTGCAAGATTCTTGTCTTTTTCTACCTGCTTACCTATTTCCGGCAGCTCAACAAAGACAACGTCTGTCAATTGGTTTTGGGCATAATCAGTTATTCCCACTATTCCAATGTCTTCTTCTATCTTTATCCATTCATGATCTTTTGTGTATTTCAGTTGTTCTGGTATGTTGCTCATTTTATCACCTATTTTCCTTTGTAAGAATAGAATGGTTTTTTTACTATAACTGCTTTGTAGAGTTTATCGCGGATGTTTATATCTATTTCGGTTCCTATCTCTGAATGATCGATATCTACTAATGCCATCCCAATGCCTTTTTTTAATATGGGGGACATTGTGCCTGATGTTACATAGCCTATCTCTTTATTGTCTTTTAGAACTTTATAATGTTCTCTGGGAATGCCTCTTTCAACCAGTTCGAAAGCTATATTGAGTTTTTTTTGGGATTGTTTTATTTTTTCTAATGCCTTTCTACCTATGAAATCTTGTTTTTCTAGTTTAACTGTGAATGAGATACCTGCCTCTAACGGATTTATGTGTTCTGAGAGCTCATGGCCGTATAAAGAATAGCAGCATTCCAGCCTTAAAGTGTCTCTTGCTCCTAAGCCGGCAGGTTTAAGGTTGTGCTCTTTTCCTGCTTCTAATATATTGTTCCATATTTCTGCTGCTTTTTCTTTTTTTAGGTAGAGCTCAAAACCGTCTTCTCCAGTATAACCTGACCTGGAGATTATTGTTTGTGTGTTTTGGATGGTTGTTTCTTTAAATTCAAATCTTTTTAGTTCTTCCAGACTGTATCTAGTGAGTTTCTGTATTATTTTTTCTGCTTCCGGGCCCTGGACATCTATTTTTGCTGTTTCATCTGATATGTTTTTTATTTCTACTTCATAGTTTTCTTTATTTGCAATTAAATGCTTGAAGTCTTTGTCAATTGTTCCTGCGTTTACTACAAGCATGAATTTATTATCATTGAATCTGTATATAAATAGGTCATCTATTGTTCCTCCATTGTTATTGCACATCACAGCATAGAAGCATCTTCCCTGTTTTAGTTTGTTTATGTCTCTTGTGATCATGTTTTGGAGGAATGTTATTGAGCCTTTTCCTTCTATCATAAGTTCGCCCATGTGAGAAACATCAAAGATAGCTGCTTTTGTTCTTGTTGTTAAATGCTCATCTATCACACTGGAGTACATCACAGGCATTTCCCAGCCACTAAATTCGACTATTCTTGCACCTAGCTTCTTATGTTCATTGTATAAAGGTGTTCTCTTTGACGTCTTAATCTCCCCAGGATTTTAACAAGCGGATTATTTATATAGTTTATGGAATTTCTTTTGGTTATGATATCGGTTGTACTTATAGAGCCTAAATGGGCATCTAATGTTGGAGCGGTAGCCAGGGTGATGGCTAATTTTGATTTTAGTGAGTTAATTTTGGTTGATCCTAAATGTAAAACTGATGAGTTAGATGCTGTCAAGAGGGCTAAGCATGCCTTGTCCATATTGAAAAAGGCCAAGATAAAGAAATGGAAGGATCTAGGGAAATTTGATTATCTTATAGCTACGACATCTAAGTTGGGGAGTGATTATAATATTCCTCGTTTGCCTATAAGTCCTGAACAGCTTTCTTCTAAATTGAGCAAAATAAATCTGAAAAATAAGAAAATAGGATTGGTTTTTGGGAGAGAGGGAGAAGGGCTGCATAATGATGAGATAAGGAAATGTGATATGATTGTTTCTGTTCCAACTAGTGTTAAGTATGCTGCAATGAATTTAAGCCATTCTGTTGCTGTTGTTCTGTATGAGATTTTTAAGGCAAGCAAAAATAAGAAGATTGGAGAAGGCATATCTTTAGTCGGTAAGAAGGAGAAAGATAACTTAATCAATCTTATCAATAAGACTATCGGCGGATTGGAATTCTCTACAAAGGAGAAAAAAGAGACTCAGAAGACACTATGGAAAAGACTGGTCGGAAAGAGTTTTTTAACAAAGAGAGAGGCGTTTGCTTTGTTTGGATTTTTTAGGAAGATTAAGTGAATTTTGCTGACATTTTAGATGATTAAGGGTGTTTGTGAACCTTCTGATTTTTATGATTCTACTTAACTCTCCCCTATAACAAGATTTATATATCTCTATTTTTGTAAAGAGTACAGAATTCACTATGATACAAGATGCCTTTATAGAATTAGGAATTGTGCTGCTTATTGCACTAATTGTGACCGGAATAATGAGGGCACTAAAACAGCCGCTTATTATAGGTTATATCCTAACTGGGATCATAATAAGCCCACCTCTTCTTAATATAGTTAAGATGGCTGATCAGGTCGCAACTTTTGCACAGGTGGGGGTGGCATTGCTTTTATTTCTTGTCGGATTGAATCTAAATCCTAAGATAGTGAAGGAAGTGGGTAAGGTATCATTATTGACAGGACTCGGCCAGGTCATCTTTACAGCGTCAATTGGATTCTTTTTAGCTCGTTTTTTCGGTTTTTCAACGATTGTATCATTATATATAGCAGCTGCTTTATCATTTAGCAGCACCATCATTATAATGAAACTCTTATCAGATAAGGGGGATATTGAGTCATTATATGGGAGAATCGCTGTCGGCTTTTTGATTGTGCAGGATTTGATTGCTGTAATTGTTTTAATGTTTATATCTTCAACTTCAAATGGCGCTAATTTTACCAGTCTTGCAGGTGAACTGATCTTAAAAGGTATTGGCCTGATGGTGGTTCTTTACTTTTTGGGAGTCCATATCATGCCCAGGCTAATCAAGTCAATTGCACAATCACAGGAATTTTTGTTATTATTTTCAATCGGATGGTGTATGGTTATGGCGACATTTTTTTATCTCATGAACTTTTCGATGGAAATAGGCGCGCTGCTTGGCGGGTTTCTCCTATCTTTTTCTCCTTATCGCTATGAGATCAGCTCTAAACTCAGGCCTTTGCGTGATTTCTTTTTGGTGTTGTTTTTCATATTACTAGGTTCAGACCTCCTTTTCATGAGTATGACCAGTTATATTATTCCAATAATTGTATTTTCTACATTGGTTTTGATAGGCAACCCCCTGATTGTGATGAGTATAATGGGTATGATGGGATATACTAAAAGGAATAGTTTTTTGGCAGGGCTTGCAGTATCACAGATAAGCGAGTTCTCTTTAATACTTATTGTTTTAGGTATAAAAGTAGGGCATCTGGAAAACGAGATCCTTTCTTTCATGGCGATTATTGCATTGATAACTATAGCAGGGTCTACTTATTTTATAATCTATGCAAATAAGCTATATTCTTTTCTCTCAAAATATCTTTCAATATTTGAGAGAAAAGGTAAAAAAATTGATGAACATAGGTATAATAAGCATAAGGAATATGATATTCTCCTTTTTGGATATAATCGGGTCGGCTATGACCTGATGGAATCATTTAAAAAAATAAAAAAGAAATTTCTTGTTGTTGATTATAATCCTGATACAATTGTTAAGCTGGCCAAAGAAGGCATCAATTGTTTGTATGGGGATGCTTCTGACAGCGAACTGCTGAATGAATTGAATTTTTCAAAATCTAAGATGATCGTTTCAACTATACGGGATCTTGAAGCAGATATACTTCTTATTAAAAAGATAAGGGAATACAATAAGGATGCTATTATAATTGTTGTCGCGCATCAAATCGATGAATCTTTGAAGCTTTATGATGAGGGTGCAACCTATGTAATCATGCCTCATTTTTTAGGCGGCCATCATACTGCTACAATGATAGAGGAATATGGGTTTAATGTGAATAGATTTTTAGAAGGCAAGGTTGCACATATAGAGCATCTAAAAGGCAGGAAAGAGCTGGGGCATGATCCACCTAATTATCATGTGCATTTGGGTAGTCGATAGTTTTTTGTTCTTATTATTTTTGTTTTTTGTCAAAATATTTCTTGACTTCTTCATTCATTGTCGGCTTTGCTTTTGAACCGAGAGAATAATAAGTTTTTGTTACTGTGTTTCCCCAGGAGTAATTTCCTTCTTCTTTTTTGACCTCTGCTATCTTAAATTCCTCTGTTTCTATTCCTTTGTTTAGATGGTAGTAAATTGACCTCATGGTTACAGGAGTAAAGATATCCCTATATGTTTTGTAGATATCATAACCATAGCCTTTTCCTAAGAAATAAAGAATTTCAACTATATTCTGCCTTATAGCTGATTTTACTGGCCTACCGCGTCCCATACTATTATTTAAGATTTTAAGCTTTATATAGTTTTTGTTAGTATTGAAAACAAAGAGGTCTTTCAAAGACCTCGGAGAAGAGCACAGGGGGGTATTTCGCTAAAAAACGCTCAATACCCCAAGGCAAATGTTATTTTCTCTATATGTTAGCTATTTTTATTCTATTTTTCTGATGAGAATTCTTTTATTTTGCCAATTTAGCAGTTGCTTATCCTGTTTGTCTAACTCTATTTCAAGAACGTTTTTCTTTTTATGCAGTGGAGAGCTAGTTTTTGTTCCTATGACAATACCTTTTGCTTCGCCCATTTTTATTGGAAGACTGATATTCTTTTTAAATTTTCTGGTATAGATTTAGTATAGATTTGAAGTAAGTTTATTATTCTCCTGTTAGTTTTTTATTATAGAATGACAAAAGCAGCTACAGAAGACCTGAGCTGGGTTAAAAGGGGTAAGCAGAGGAGGGAGATTATAGTCCATATAAATGATCAGGAAACTCCTACAGATATTGCAAGTAAGTCGAAATACTCACTTAATCATGCTTCTAGGATTTTAAATGAATTTAGGAGAAAAGGCTTTGTAAAACTACTTAACCCCAAACAAAAGACAGGAAGATTATATGAGTTAACAGAGAGGGGAAAGGTTATAAGAGATAAGCTTAGACAAAGTGAGTAGGAATGAATGTTCTTAACTTAATTTTCTCTTAGGAGAAATCCTTCCTCTGTTGCTCTGGATTCTATTATATTTTTTAATCCTTGATTATCAACCTTCTTTTCCCTAGCTAAGTATAATCCTTCGCTCTTTGTTGATGATCCTTTTTCTATCTTATATGTATACTCAATCTTGCCATTATCATTTGTAACGCAGTATAGGTTATTTGCGTTGGGAAGTTTATCTGCTAATCCGATTAAATTATGAAAGGGGGTTGAGATGAGTGTGGTGCATCCCATCCTATGGATGTTTTCGGCTATCCATTCAGATTGTAGTTTCCCTTCATCGGGCTCGGTTCCAGTGCATAATTCATCTATAAGCAAAAGAGTATATGGAGTAATATTCTGAAATATATTGTCTATGCGAGATAATTCATGTTCATATCTCGATTCTCCCCTTATGATTTCATGAGGCCTAATGTAATGAGAAATTATATTGTCTTTTGGACTTATTACTGCTTCATCTGCAAAAACTGGCCATCCTGCCTGGGCCATGGCTTGAGCAATCCCCACAGCACCAATATAGCAGCTTTTACCTCCTCTGTTCGGGCCGGTTATTACAAAAAGATTTTCTTTAGTGGAAGTTTCAAAATTATTGGGAATAACCTTATGAACTTTGATACTGTTAAATAGGTTAGGCTCGTAGAGATTTTTGAAATATGTCAGATTACTTTCTCTTTCTGTTATTCTTGGAAATGAAAACTCTTTTCCTTCTTCCTTCGAATCTAAAAATTCTTTGGAGAGCACAGCAAGATACCTTAGCTCCAATAATGTAGGCTCAAATTCTTCTATTAAAGGCATGAATTTTTCCAGCTGCCGGCCAAATTCTTTATTTCTTGTTTCCCACATTAAGGCACTTATCCAATCTGGTATAGGGGAATAACCGATCTCTATTTTTTCTATATGTGGATAATATTTCTTTTTTTCTTTATCTTTAAATCTCCATTTATTTAGAGTGACGCTGACTTCTCCCTTGCAGGCAAATTCCTGATACTTTAAATCAATCTTTATATTTCCTTTAGATAATCTGTTTTGCTCTATTTTCTTTCTTATTTCATCAGATAGTTTATCATCAATCCATTCATGATTTATATAATAGCTACTTATAAAATAGTTGAATAATTCTTCCTTTTTATATTCACTATCTCTCGTTATTCTTAAGTTTGTATTATGGAATTTTAAATATTTATGCGGCTTAAAATCGATAGAAGCTTCTAGGGTTAATGGTCTGTTTATCTCTCTTATTAATTCTTTCAATGATCCTGCCTCTTCCCCCGATAATTCTCGACATATTTTACTTAATTTATTGATCTGGTTCTCAGGAGAATCATGAGTTTGATATGAAAGTTTTTCAAGTAAATCAGTATATCCTTTCGCTCTTGTTAGTTCTGCTTGGAACATTTCTGCAGTTGAACCCCCTATAGGTGGGACTGGGATTTCAGTACTAAGGATTATGTCTGAGAGATCTGGATGAGCCATAAAATATCTTAGCATTTCCTGCCTGTTCCTTATGGCTTTCTTGTTCGTTTCAGGGTGGTAGATTATCTCTTTAGCAAAGCCTATCAGTTTTTCATTCTCGATGCAGTCCTCGGGGCATGGCATATATTGATTAAACAATGATTCAACAACAGAGTCTAAGCCGAAATCAGAAGGATATGGAATTTCCTCTAAGAAGGGGGGACCTTGCTACTAGTTCAGGGAACTTTGCTGCTGTCATTCTTTCGAACTAATAATCCTCTTATTTAAATATTTTTTTAAAATATCTACTCAAAAGTTGTTATTTTATCTCTTAGTACGCGACAGACTATTCCGGACAGCGTACTAAATAGTAAATGAAATTTATCGACGTATGATCCTAACAAAGACAGATTTAAGTGTCCAATTATTTATTTCGTTTACTATCTTATGAGATAATTCCTTTTTCTTTAAAACTGAAATATCTTTTATTAGCTATGATAATATGATCCAACACCTCTATCCCTAAGATTTCTCCTGCTTTCACCAGCTGCTTTGTGATTTCTATATCCTCTTCACTTGGGTCAGGATTGCCTGATGGATGATTATGGAGCAGGATAATCCCGGCAGCACCTTCCTCCAAAGCTGCCTGAAAGATTTCTCTGGGATGTACGATAGAAGCGTTTAAACTACCTATAAAAATGGTTTCATCTTTTATTACCTTTTGCCTTGAGTCAAGAAAAATTGTTTTGAAATGCTCTTTCTTAAGAGAATATAGCTCAGGCATAAATATCTTAGTTATGTCTTTTGCATTATTTATTGTTGGGTTGGTTTGTTCTTTGAATGCTGCTAATCTTCTTCCCAGCTCAAAGCATGCAATAATCTGACAAGCCTTAGCTTCTCCAATGCCTAAGTTACTTTTAAGGGCATTTACTCTTTTTCTGGAAAGTGTTTTTATAGTGTTTTCTTTTAATAATTTCCTTGAGAGCTCAAGAACGCATTCTTTTTTTGAGCCATTTCCTAAGATTAGGGCGAGCAATTCTGCATTACTTAATGTTTTCGGGCCATATTTACTCAATCTTTCCCTTGGCCTTTCTTCAGGGGGAAGGTCTTTTATTTTGAGTTTATATTCCCTGGATATCATTCTATGTGTCAAGTTTTCTTTATTTATAAATCTCACACACACATATAATGTCCAGTGCTGTTCTCGTCTATAAGCACTAGACAGCAGATACTCTCTTTTATAAGTAAGTTTCAGCAATATTTATATAGGCATATATCTTAGTTAGTTGTACAATGGCAAAAGCATCAAAACTTAAAAAAACTATTTTAGGAATAGCTATTGCCCTGGTCTTAGTTTTCTTTTGGGGTTATTCTGTCTATACATTATATAAAGAACCAGAGAGAAGGGATTTTTGTCCTGAAAAGATTGCAAGATTTGTTGATACCAGGGAAGAATGTGATGCTGAGAATGGGAAATGGATTGAAAGAGAAGATGTTGATAGGGAGATAGTTAAGCCAGTGGTTAGAAATCAGCTTCTTTGCACAAAGACTTTTGAGACAGAAGAGGGAGAGATCAGGTTAATCTGTTCTGAGGAAGCTGGAAACAATGATGGTTATTGTGATTTAGATTATCATTGCAGGGAGGAATATGATCAGGTAATGGAAAGGCATGGGAGAAATTCATTTATCACTTTAGTGGCCCTAAGCTTATTATCTATATTAATTGGCGGGCTTTTACTTAAGGTTGAAACAGTAAGCTCAGGTATTATGGGTGGAGGAGTCCTTACTCTATTATATGCAGCGATGAGGTATTGGGGCTCAATACAGGATTATACCAGATTAATAATCCTGGGTTTTGCTTTAGTTGTTCTTATATGGATTGGCTATAGAAAACTAAAGGATTAAAAAGATTCTTTTATTTTCTTTTTTTATGAGATATCTATTGGAATTATCAAAAGAAGACATAGATTTATCCAAGGGTGAAGTGCTGAGCTTGATAAAAGACAAGCACCCTATTCTGCTTTCTAATTTTCTTTTAGTCGGTTCAAGTGAGGGGGAAATAAGTTTTTTATCAGATAGGTTAGCGCTGACAAAGAGAATCTATCGGGTTTTGTTCTTATGTATGGAGAAGAATCTTATTAGTTACATAGAGAAATATGGATGGGGTAAAATATACAAAAAAGACTTTTCTTTGCAATTAAACTGCAAACTGAAGCAATCTGAAAGAGAGATTGCAGGTATTATCTGGAATAAATTAAAAAGGCCAAAGGTCAATCTAAGTGATCCTTCTACAAGTATCCATATCTTCAAGCTGAAAGACAGGATTTTTTGCACATTGCTGGAGAAAGAACTAAAAAAAGATTATCTGCCAAGAGAACCCCATAAAAGACCTGAGTTTCATCCAAGCTCTTTGAATCCTAGGCTAGCTAGGGTATTAATTAATTTAAGCAGTATTAGGAAAGGGGAATTGGTGGATTTGTTTTCTGGCAGCGGTGGAATACTTATAGAAGCTGGATTGATGGGGCTTAAGCCAACTGGATATGATATTGACAAAATTATGATCAATAGGGCGAGGATAAATCTTACTTATTATGGAATTAATCATTTTGTATTACATAATAAGGATGCATTAGATGTGAGAAGAAAAATAAAATATATAGTTTCTGATCTACCTTATGGAAAAAATACCAAGAGCAAGGATTATTCTGTGCTTTATTCTGATTTTCTTGAAAATTTAAGAAAGATCTTGGTAAAGAGGGCTGTGATAGTTCTGCCTGAATTTAAGGGAAAGAAGGTGGATTATGAGGGTATTATAAGAAGAAACAAATTGAAAATCATCTATCAATTTACTAAATATATCCATAATTCCCTTTCAAGAAGGATATATGTGTTGGAGTAATGGTGTAATCATTCAGGACTTATACCTAGTTTTTTCTCTAGTTCTGCTATTGCTAACGTAGTTTTTATGATTGTATCTGGATTAAGCGACATTGAGTGTATGCCACATTCAACAATAAATTCTGCAAATTCAATGCTATCTGATGGTATTTGCCCACATATGCCTATGTATTTTCCCTTACTATTGCATGTTTCAATAACCCACTTTACTAATCTTTTCACTGCTTCGTCTCTTTCATCATAGATATGGGCTACAAGCTCTGAGTCACGGTCAACTCC
>JAGLMD010000037.1 GCA_023140175.1 Nanobdellota archaeon
CTTAAGCCATTTTCTCCTTTTCTTAGGCCATACTCTGCCATAGTATCGATGGCTTTTTGTGTCTCTTCTACTGTTCTTGGGAATGGTATCATGACCTCGATATTTGTGAAGCCCATTTCGTTTCTTGCTTTTAAGAAAGCTTTACACTCTAAGCCAAAAGCTTCTTTATATTTTTCAGAATAGTAACGAGAAGCGCCTCTCCAGCCGATCATTGGATTATCTTCTACTGGCTCAAATTGTTTGCCGCCTATCAGATTGGCGTATTCATTTGATTTGAAATCTGAGAGCCTTACAATAACTTTTTTCGGATAGAAGGCTGCGGCTATCATGCCTATACCTTCTGCCAGCCTATCTATAAAGTATTGAGCTTTATCCTGCCAGTTATATGTTAGATTAGCAATAATACCTTTGGTTTGGTCGTCTTGTATCCCATCGAATTTTAACAGAGCAAGCGGGTGAATTTTTATATATGAATTTATGATGAATTCTTCTCTTGCCAGCCCAACTCCTTCATTTGGGATGAAGCTTTGCTCAAATGCCTGGTCCGGGCTGGCGAGATTCATCATAATCTTTGTTTTGGTTCTTGGTATTGTTTTTAGGTCAGTTTCTTTTATGTTGAATTTTAGCAATCCCATATAGATGTATCCTTTGCTTCCCTGGGAGCAATCTGCTGTTATGTCTTGTCCTGTGTTGATTTTTTCTGTCGCATTCTCTG
Organism: Nanobdellota archaeon; assembly: GCA_023140175.1. Lineage (GTDB taxonomy): Archaea > Nanobdellota > Nanobdellia > Woesearchaeales > WJIZ01 > WJIZ01. The sequence continues at coordinate 716 of JAGLMD010000037.1, forward strand.
TGCCTACAATACAGGGAATACCTAATTCTCTGGATATTATTGCACTATGACACGTTCTCCCGCCCCTATTTGTTACAATAGCAGAAGCTATCTTCATAATTGGCTCCCAATCCGGGTCTGTCATATCTGTTACCAGGATCTCTCCTTTCTGGAATTTGTTTATCTGGTGAACCTCTTTAATTACATGGGCCTTTCCATGGCCTATCTTTTCTCCTACAGAATGGCCTGTTACAATTACTTCTCCTTTTTCTTCAAGAATATATTCCTTTAGCTTGCTTCTATCTTTCTGGGAATGGACTGTTTCCGGCCTGGCCTGAACAATAAAGAGCTCATTAGTTATTCCGTCTTTTGCCCATTCCATATCCATTGGGGTGAAATGGCCTCTTTTTTGTGAATAGTGATCTTCAATTGTGCAAGCCATCTTAGCAAGATCAAGAATCTCATCATTTGTAAGAACGAATCTTTTCCGGTCTTCTGGTGCGACCTCTATATTCTTTGTAGGATTTTTTTGGTCTCTGGTGTATATCATCTTTATTGCTTTTTCTCCAACAGATTTTTTTATGATTGGTCTTAGGCCCTGTTTGAGCGTGGGTTTGAATATATAATACTCATCCGGATTTACTGCTCCCTGTACTACATTCTCTCCCAGGCCATAAGCAGCTGTTAAGAATACTGCATCTTTGAAGCCGGATTCAGTATCTATAGAGAACATCACACCAGAGCAAGCTATGTCGCTTCTTACCATCTTTTGAATTCCTATAGAGAGTGCTATAGAAAAATGATCAAAGTTTTTGTCAACCCTATAATGGATTGCCCTATTAGTAAAAAGTGATGCAAAACATTTTTTGCAGGCATTGATAATATTTTCTGCTTCACTAATGTTGAGGTAAGTTTCCTGCTGGCCAGCAAAGCTTGCGTCTGGGAGGTCTTCTGCTGTTGCTGAGCTTCTTACTGCACAGTCAGTGTTTTCTCCATATTGTATGCACAAATGGCGATAGGCTTCGATAATACAGTCTTTGAGTTCAGGAGGAAATTCCAGATTTCTAATCAATTCTCTTACTTTCTGGCCACGGTAAGCTAGGTCGTCCATATTTGAGGCATCAAGATCTTTTAATATATCATGTATTTTTTCTTTTGCACCTGTTTTTTCAAGAAGATAGCGATAGGCATGAGCACTTACTGCGAAACCATTGGGTATTTTAACTCCTTGCGGGGTTAGGTTGCGATACATCTCTCCTAAAGAAGCATTTTTTCCGCCCACTAATCCTACATCCTCTATTCCTACCTGGTCAAACCAAAGAATGAACCATTTGTCTTTCTCTTCCATATTCCTGCCTCACTTCTCTTTATGAAAAACCTTTTTTATTGCTATATTATGGGCTTCGATATAATTATTTATTAGGATATCCCAGTTAGCCATGGCAGAGAGTGTTTTTGCGGTAGTCTTATTCTGGACTCTCTCCGCATGGCTTAGTTTAGAGTAATTATAAAGTACATCAGCAAGGTCTTTTACAATATCTTCTTTTTTTCTATTCATTCTTTTAAGTATGAAAATGCCTTCCTGCTTTTTCTTTTTCTGTTTTGTTTCTATAAATCTGCCAAAGCCTGCCAGGTCTGTTGTAATTGAGGCAATACCTAATGCAGCGGCTTCTAATGGAGTGTAGCCCCATGGCTCATAATAGCTTGGGAAAACTCCAAGATGGCAGCCAGCCATAGTGTCATAGTAATTGAGATTTATCATCTCATCATTTCCGTTTAAGTATACTGGATAGACTATTGCTTTTACCTTATCTTTTTCAGTATTACCAAGGCCGTTTCTTTTTAATTCATTTATCATAGGGTCTTTTTCTTCATCCATATAGTGGGTGGAAAGAGATGGATTTCCTGATCTTTTGAAGTGCAATATATCTTTTCTTAGGTTTTCCATGAACTCATCACTGAAAAGATTAGAGACAGACATCTTTTTATGGCTGACTATATTCGAGACTATCTTATTGATAATATCCTCGGAATGATAATTTACAAAGTTCCTTATATGGCGATAGTAATTCTTGTTCTCGAGCATCTCTGTCTTAATTCCGAATTGTTGTGCAGGAATCCAGAAGAATGCAGAGATTGTTCTTTTTGAATCTTCTTTTTTCAAGCGCTCATTTAATTTTCCAAGGGCCTTAATAAAAATGTCTATACCTTTATTGCCGTATTCATACCTGCCGACAATAAAGTATGTAAGATTATGGGCAAGGTCAAAGGAATAGTAAGGGAAGAAATAATATGTCAGGAATTCCCTGATTTTTTCCCTTACTGTTATATGTTTTATAGATGTTTCTTCTATTGTGGGAAATTTGCTTATCTCCAGGCCGTTCAATGTCAGTACATCCGCTTTTTTCCCAAAGAGCTTTTCAGCTTCTATAGCTGTTATCTCTGATACTGTCGTAAATACGTCAGAGACATGTGAGCAGGCCTTTTCAGTCAGGAATTTTGACTCTACTTTTAGCCTATAGGCTTCGTGTTCAGGGTTTATCTTATCCAGTGAATTATATAAGTCGATGTTGTTTCCTGCTATTGATCTGCCGAGCATTGTTGCGTGGGTTGTGAAAACTGTTCCAATCTTTACTTTTCGATTTTTGAGATAGAATATAGCAAAGCTGGTCATCCATTCATGACATTGTATAGATGCTTTTAGCTGAGGATATTTTCCTACTATCTTTTCGACTAGTTTACCTGCGCAGCAGCTAAGCAGCATCGGTTCTTCAAAATCCCAGCCAGCATTGAGTGAATCTATTTTATAGATATCCCATAATTCTTTCTTTATGCTGTTTTTCTTGTTCACAAATCCTTTGAAATCAATAAGGATGGTAAATGGTTCGCTTTTAATCTTCCATTTTCCATAGTGGCAGACTATTCCCTCTCTTACCAGATCGTCAAATGCTTCTTTTATCTCTTTTGGAGGGGTTTCTTCTTCAAATTCAAGTTTTGCTTTATCCTGAATATAGGGCCCTATTAGAAAATAGTTTTTAAAATGTTTCTTCATAAGGCTGGCTTTTGACATCACTACTGTATATATGCCTCCTACCTTATTACATACTTCCCAGGATAGTTCAAATAATAGATCTGAATCGGCTTTTAGCTTAGCCACTCAACCACCTCTTTTTTAATTATTTATTAACCTGATATTTTATATATCTTTCTATTACTCATCTACAAAAATATTTTCATTTGGCCAGCTGTCTATGATTTTACCATTTGCTATGTTCCTATATGGCATGTAATTTCGCATGTTTCTTACTGTTCCAGCTACTGGTATTGTAATTGTTTTCTTTACACATCCTGGGCCAAAGTATTTCTCAAGTTCGGTCACAATCTCTGCATTATATATCTCTACTAAGTCATCCAGTTTACGGCTTTCTAATAATGTGATGATGGCTATATTACCTTCAAATTCGCCCACCAATGTAAAGAAAATGTGCTTTGGAAAGAATTTTGTTGCTTTTTCACTCATTCCATGTTTTTCTAATAAGCTTTTTCTTGTTATGCCATCTTTGAGAACTATGATGAAAAGACTTCTCCCAAGAAATGTGCCTGTTCCTTGAGGAGATGTGTCAAGAAGGCAATAGTAATGGAGCAGATTCTTTTCTTCAAGAAGTTTTCTTTTTCTATTTACTGTCTTAAGTGGCACATTTGTTTTTATTGCTATCTGATTATCTGATATCCTTGGGTCTCTTACTAACTCTTTGATAATTAGTTTTTCTTGTTCATCTATCTTATACATTTTACTGGCCCCCAACATTTGACATGAATGTGTCATTAAATTGGAATAAGGTAGTATAAATATGTTTGTTTTTTGCTATTTATTTTGTTACTCCTGTCCTGTAAATAGAAAGCTTTTTTAGTGTGGTTATTTATTTTGATTTTATTAGTTGTTAGAATGTTTGCAATTTTTTGCTTAAGATTGACAAGATTATGTAAAAAGTGAGTAATGAATATCTGATTGAGAAAGATAAAATATGAAAGTACTTATGTTTGGGTGGGAATTTCCTCCGATGAGTTCAGGAGGTTTAGGTACGGCCTGCTATGGCCTTACAAAGGGCCTAAGTAATCATAATATAGATGTAACCTTTGTTCTTCCTTATGCTCCAGGTGATACAGATGCAGAATATGTCAAGCTGATTCCGGCAAATGATTTGAGCAAGGTAAAGATAGTTGGTGTCAATTCAATCATGCGCCCTTATATCACTTCTTCTCAATATGAGTCAACTTTCCTGAGTTTTGGTAAAAATTCTAAACAAAGAAAATTATACGGGGAAAACCTGCAGGAAGAGGTATATAGATTTTCCTTAAAGGCCACCCTGATAGCTGAGCATGAAGATTTTGATGTTATCCATTGCCATGACTGGATGACTTATCTTGCTGGTATAAATGCTAAACTGGTTTCTGGCAAGCCATTGGTTATGCATGTTCATGCTACTGAATTCGATAGGACTGGAGGGAATGTAAATCAGGAGGTTTATGATGCTGAGAGAAGAGGGATGTACGAGGCTGATATGATCATTGCAGTATCTCAGTTTACCAAGGATAAGATAGTGCGGCATTATGGCATCAGTCCAGATAAAATTGTTGTTGTCCATAATGCTGTAGACCTTAAATTTAAGCGTTTAGGCAATTCTTTTAATATAGATAAAAAGGATAAGGTTGTTTTGTTTGTGGGAAGAGTGACTTTGCAGAAAGGGCCGGATTATTTTATTGAAGCTGCAAAGAAATGCCTTGAATTTGATCCTAATATAAGATTCATAATTGCAGGAAGTGGGGATATGGAAGGATATCTTATTGAGAGATCTGCTGAGCTTGGTATAGGGGATAAGGTTCTTTTTGCCGGCTTTGTTACCGGGGATGACCTTGATAGATTGTATCAGATGGCAGATGTTTATGTTATGCCCTCTGTATCAGAGCCTTTTGGTATAACTCCTCTGGAAGCGATGAAGAATGAAACTCCTGTCATAATATCGAAGCAAAGCGGGGTAGCTGAGGTAATAAATCATTGTTTAAAGGTTGATTTCTGGGATATAAATCAATTGGTTGATAAGATATTGGCGGTACTTAAGTATGAAGAGTTGAATCATACCTTAAAATACCATGGCAGTATTGAGGTAAGAAAGTTTAACTGGAATGAACCGGCTGAGAAATGCATTGGTGTATATAATAAAGTCATGAGGGGAGTTGTATAGATGGTAAGTGTATACTTGAGGTCTTTTGTAAACAGAGTTTACAAACCATTGAGCATAGCTCAAGGTTTCAAAGATGTCGGCAATCGAAGATTGCTGAACACGCCAGAAACGCGAAGCGTTTCTCAGCGCCTCGGAGAAGAGCATAGGGGGGAACATTTGCTTTGCAAAGTTCCCCAGAGCGAGGTAATGTAAATTGGTAAGTGTATGTTTTTATTTTCAAGTACATCAACCTTATAGGTTAAGAAATTACTCTGTCTTTGATATCGGTAAGAATAGCGATTATTTTTCTCATGCGAAGAATAAAGAAGTGCTGCAGAAGGTAGCTAAGAAATGTTATCTGCCTACAAATAAGCTTATGCTTAAGATGTTAAGAGACAATCCTGAGTTTAAGATAAGCTATTCTTTTTCCGGGGTTGTGCTTGACCAATTTCAGGAGTATTGTCCTGGTGCACTCTCGAGCTTTCAGGATTTAGTCGATACTGGCAGAGTAGAACTTCTTGCTGAAACTTATTACCATAGCTTATCCTTTATCTATTCAAAGAAAGAGTTTAGAGAACAAGTTGGCCTGCATAATAAGAAGATAAAATCTCTTTTTGGCTATTCTCCAAGTATATTTAGAAATACTGAACTAATATATAATAATGAACTTGCCAAGTTTGCAGAGGATATGGGGTATAAGGGAATATTAGCTGAGGGAGCAGACCATATTCTCGGATGGAGAAGCCCTAATTTCCTGTATAAGCCGGTAACCTGCGATAATATTAAACTGCTGTTAAAGAACTATAAGCTTTCTGATGATATAGCTTTTAGATTTTCTAATAAAGGATGGAATGAGTATCCTTTGAATGTGCGTAAGTATGCGCAGTGGGTCAATGCTGTCAATGGAAATGGTAATGTTGTCAATCTTTTTATGGATTATGAGACTTTTGGGGAGCACCAGTGGGCGGATACAGGGATATTTCGTTTTTTGGAAAACCTGCCTGGAGAGCTGCTCAAACATC
>JAGLMD010000038.1 GCA_023140175.1 Nanobdellota archaeon
TGGAGAGAGATTTAAGCGCATGGCTTGGCAATAATATGCAGAAATCAGCTTTAGGGAAGATTTATGAGATTGAAGGGATGATTAAAAACAGCAGAGATGATGAATTGATAGCAGACTGGAGAAAATTACAGACCAGCGACCATTTTTATTATATGTGCACTAAATGGTTCTCTGATGGAGATGTGCATAAATATTTCAACCCTTATGAAAGTCCATATGACTCTTTTATCGCTTTTATGAATATAATTAATGATGTCGATAAGAGGCTGAAAAAGGGAGATACATTTTCTCCTCAGGAAAATATTGGGGAGAATAAGGCATTATTGGTCGAATAAAATGACAAAGAAGCTAAATTGGGAAGCGGCTGAAAGATTATTGTCAGATACAGCTCCAGAAAAAAGCTTTTTTGTTTTTAATGGGCCAGTTTTAAAGAATGTTGATGAATTATATCATGCTTTAAGTGAGATGAGTGATGAGCAATTTTCTTATCATAGGAACAATAATGGGAAGAATGATTTCTATGCATGGGTTATTGATGTTATAGGTGATATGAGGCTGGCGAATGAGATAGGGAGATCAAAGACAAGGCAAACAACCATAAAGAGAGTCAAGAAAAGGATTGATCTTCTTAAGGGCGTGCAGGGTAAAAAATAGTATTTAGTTGAAATATTCAGCTTTCTAAGTCCATCCTCTTTTTTATCAAATATTCCATACCATGGCTTCTATTAGCAAAAGTTTTATCTGAGGGGAAATATAGAAAAATTTAAATACTACTTAGTATTACTTAGTTATACCATGGAATCAGTATGTATAAAATTGGAAGATACTTTTCTGAAAGATATTGAGACCTCCATAAGAAAGCATAGATATACAACTAAAACAGAATTTATCAGAGAGGCAATTAGGGATAAAATTAAGGATTTGGAGAGGGAAGAAGCATTACTTAGACTTAATAAATTATATGGTGCATCAAAAAGAAAGACCACTAATAAAGATCTTCTAAAAGCAGGGGAAGAAGCTTTTGAGGAGTTGGCAGGAAATGTTAAATAAAATCTATTGGCTTTTTTGCTTTTGTTATATCTCTTAGTTGTTCAAAATGAGCATCGGTTGCGGTTAATTGTAGGTTGTTATCTGCTGAAAAGAAATAATTCATTTCTGGACAGTCCAATTCGCTTCACTTCGTTACGCGAAGTTCCACGAATTTTTGATATATACAAGGGATACTCTAACTTTCCACATCCATTCTCTTTTTTATCAAATATTCCATACCATGGCTTCTATTAGCAAAAGTTTTATCTTTTACTTTCTTGTCTATCCAATTTAAAAGATTCTTGTCTATGGTGATTGTAATCCTCTTTTTCATTGGAGTATTATCATACTTAATACTATTTAAATGTTTCTTTATTATATATCAATATATAAAAAGGTATATTAATTACTAATGATTAATTATTTAATCATATTATTACATACTGGGTAATACTTTATTATCAAATTTTGAATAGTATATTTCATGGAATAGTGGTAAAGTATATGCAGGAAATCTTATCTATCTCAATATACAAAAGAGAAATATTTATATATTAGTCTCAATAATATGCTTATGGGGGGTATAAATGGTAATACTATTTGATATATTTAACTTACCAGATGATATTTTAGAGGTTATTTTTGCTACAAAACAGCAGAAGATAATTGCGGACGTTCTAGTTAAGGCTATGAAGGCTAATGATAATTCTTTTACTAAAACAGAGATGAGTTTTCTGGCTACTCAATTGCATGAGGGCAAGTATGTTACAGAGATAGATGAGCCAGAGTACAAAGGAAAGAAAGTAAAGCTTAGTTACAACAAAAGGCAGTTTTATGACAGGATATTAACACCTATGAAGAGCATGGGGCTGATATATTATGACCTTTATAAGAAGACCTACTCTCTTTCTGATAGGTTTAATAAAGAAATGCAGAGAGTTGGCCTTATGTGGCTCAGAGAGCTTAGGAAATAGATAATAGATCAGGTTTTCTATATTTTTTTATGTGCGCCTGTGTCTTCTATGTAATAAAATACCCTGAATTCTTCGAATGGGATGCCGGGATTTAGTTTTATCTGGTATAATGATTCATTTCTCTTTTTCAGGCTAAATTCTGCATGATGATAGTCTTCATTTAATGCAGATCCTTTATATTCAAGAATAAAATTCTGATTTAATGTCTTGTATGAGGAATTATCGCTGTCTATCATAAAAAGAATTTTTCCTGTTGCATATAGTGTCTTGTTGTTCTTCAGTAAAGAGTAGTATCTTTTAAGGGTGTTTGAAAGCTGTGTCTTATCTGCAAATTTAGGATAGCCTATTGTTTTTCTGTTTGCATAATAATTGATAAATGACCCTTCGTCATTAGAAATTATATAGCTTCCTTCTTCAGTCATGTTTTTTGCAAATAATGCAAATTCTTTTGGAGCGCAGTAATTATGCCTAAAGCTGATAATTGGAGTGACTTTTATTGCGAATAACATCAATAGAAAGATTACCAGAATGATCGATAATGCCTTGTTTTTTGAATATACATATTCTATTCCTATAGACAGGCTTAGCATCAAAGGAAGCAGGATGGGAATGAAGAATCTTGCTGATGATGTAGGTATGAGCGAGATTATTAGATAATAAGGCAGGAACCATATCAATGAAAAAAGCAATATATGCCTATATTTTTTTACTTTTATTACAGCATAAATTGTCAATACTAATATAAAAATTCCAAGTATAGTGAGCATCGAGTATAGGTATTCTATTGAGAAATAGAAAAGAAGGATCATCTGGCCAAGGTCATTAAGTATAATCTTGTTTGCACTTGCTTCATAAATCACAAATGAGGTATTGAGGATAAAATATAATATTATTGATATTGCTATAGGTAAAGATAAATTGATTAATCTATTTTTCAATTTGAAATGTTTTGCTTTGAAGAGTAGTGTCAGGACAAGGAAAGGAAAGGCATAATAAAGGTTAGTATTTCTTATTGAGAATGAATATGCGAATATTATGATGAATATAATCTTATCAGATAATTTGCCGGTTTCTATGTATTTTAGTAAGCAGTAAGCAGATAATATTGCGAAGAAGAAAGCTAAGGCATGGCTTTTTGCATAGACTGTGACTGAGAGAAATAATGGATTTAATGAAAAGAGAATCGAGGTTAAAATTGCCAGCCTGTTGTTAGATGTGAGTTTTTTTATGAACAAATATAATATTCCTATTGAGAGCGAAGCAAATATTATTGTAGTCAGGTTTAATATGTAGTCTATATCTGATATTATGTTCCTAAATAACAGATAAGAGAGGGTGTTTATCAGTACAAAGCCATATTTTCCACCAACAGCCGGATGGATTGACTTTGTTTCTATTGTTTTCATTACTGCTCTAGATAATTCTATAGAGTCGTGATGGAAAAGGCAGTCAGAGATGAAAGCAATCCTTATTGAGAATGAAATGATGATTAGAATAAGGAGAGTCAGGGCTATTTTCTTTTTGGCATTCATATTACTTAGCTTCTTCTAAGTAGACTTGTGTTAATGTATTCCTGTCTATAGTATTAATCTCGTATTGTGTCGAGGGGATATATTCTTCTTTATCTAGTTGTTTTTTTGAGGCGATCATCACTTCTGGATCATATTGATATACAAAAGGGAAGGATTCTTTCAGGGAGTAATATAATATATCATAATATCTCTTGTTTTCAATGTTGTAAGTCCATAATGCGAAAGTGCCTTCTTTTGTTAAAGAGCTGCTTATAATCCTGAATGCTTCTACAGTATAAAGGTTAGAAGCGTGTGCTATTGTAGGGTTTTCAATATCGATCAGTATTGAATCATAAGTCTTATGTGTCCTCCTTAGGTAAGTCAAGCCATCTGCTATCTTTAAATAAACTCTTTTGTCTTTTAAGACATTGCTAAAAACCCTATTTGCTGATACAATTACAGGATTTATCTCGACAATATCGACTGTTGTATTGACCATCTCCAGGATTCTGGCTAATGTTTGGCCACAGCCAAGCCCTATATTAAGAACCTTTAAATCCTGCCTATTAAATGGCTCTAAAGCAAAATGGACCATAATCCTTGCTGAGCTGTTTTCCGGATAAGAAAGAGCGCATTGTGACCTGCCCCCTATAAAAAGATGGCTGTTCCTAAACTCTATTACACCGTATGGCGAATTTGCATAGAATTCAATCTCAGAGCCTGTTTTTTCTGAGTTGTTTTTGAGAATCAAATTTGGCAAAGTTATGCTTAGGGGAAGGAGGATTATAAGTAAAGCAATCGGAATCAATTTCTTTTTTTTAGGAAAAATGATAATAGCTGAGAGAAGATTAAAAGCGGCGCCGAATAATATTGCGATTCTATTTCCCAGCAGGGGGATTAATATGAAGCCTGCAATGATTGTGCCAGCAATAGCACCGAATAAATCTAAGGAATAGACCAGGCCCATAATCTCTTTTTTCTTCTTTATGAATATTGAGCCTGCTAATGGGAAGACTGCGCCCAGGAATATTGTCGGTATAAGAAGTATTACAAAGCTTGCTATGAAAACACCTAGTGTAGAGAGGGCAGGTGCTATATCTGTCAAATTAGCGAGAATGAAGAAGGAATATACTGCTACTAATATCTGCAAGATACCAAACAATGTTTTTTTATTTTTTATTTTCTCTGATGATTTATATATTATTAAAGAGCCAATCCCTAATCCTAATAAGAATACACTCAATACTGTCGCTATAGAGTAGCTGCTTTTGATGAAATAGAAGAATAATATATTTGTTGACACAACTTCATATATCAATGCTGAGGCAGCGCTTAAGCCTAGTGCAATCTGTATAGGTAAGTTTTGGAATTTGGCGGCCACTTTAAGCAAGTTTTATAATTAAATCTTATATAAATTTAACTAAGCAGTTTTTGTAATATCTTTTTAATTCTGTGTTAAAGGCTCAGATAATCATAACATTAAAATATATGCACTATATATGGTTGTGATATGGGGAAGGCTAAGAGAGAACTTTTACTGTATATAAGGAATTGCCTGAACAAGGATCTTTCTTTTAAAAAAATAGAGGATTCTTTGGTAAAACAAGGCTATCCCAGGAGGGTTGCAGAAGGTGTTATTCTTAGCTATAAGTATCGCGGCAGATTATTTAAGGGATTCAGTATTTTTTTACTTGTTATCCTGTTTTCTGTATCTATTTTTATCAGCGGTTCTGGTATAGTCGGGATGGTGACTCTAGGCTATTCGAGGAGTTTTAGTGATAAGATTGACCTTGTTGTCAATAGCAGTTCGTTCTATAGTTGGTATCCTACAGATAAAGGAGAACTTGTATCAGCTGCACTTACAGGAAACCTAATCGGTACAGGGGAGTGCAGGGTATATATAGAGAAGGATAATGTGAAATATCTTATATTTGATTCTTCTAAGGAGAATTTTATGGTTACTGATATATCAAGCAGAATATTGGGAGAAGAAAATATCAAGCATTTTGATGTTGTTTGTGAAGACAGCTGTATATTGGAAGGATTTGATAAATCTATATATAATCTTGTTTTTGAGATTCAGGATGCTATTCTTGAGATAGAGAAGATCCATTATGATATTATTGTTGATAAGGAGGTTGAAATTGTTCCTGAGTTCTTAGAGATTCCATCACAAAAGATGAATATTGGGTCTATATTGAGGGTTGACTTGGTTTCTTTTTTCAATGCCTCGGATGATAATGTTGATTTCAGCTTTCTTGCGGAAGATGAATCTATCAATGTTACTATATCTAATGGGGCGGCTGAGTTAAAACCGATGATTACTGGAAAAACATACCTTTATTTTATCGCAGAAGTGGATAATATCAAGTTCATGTCTAATCTGGTCGAGATTGACATTGCTGATTCTGATTCTGAGGAAATAGTAGAGACTATGATAAGGGGCAATTTTGTTAGAATGGACAATGAATTAATTGAGAATGATAAGAACATTTCCGGTAAAGGGTTTGCTTTTTTTGTTTCAGCTTTGTTATTATTTATTATAGTCTTGTTGGCTATCTTACCCTCACGTTATTATAATATGAATCGTTTGGCACATAGAATAGATAAAATGAACAAGGAAGTAAGGAATGTGTCTGGCTCATTGGTGGAGTATAATGAAATGAAATCAAGATTTAAGGGAAAGGGATTAAGTGATAGTGAGAAGGATAAACTAATTGATAATATGGAGGATAAGATAAAGGGCATCTCCAGAAAAACACCAAGACTTAAGAAGATGCAGGAGTTCAATACAAAATGCTATGAGCTTGAAGAAGCCATGAAAAAAGATAAGAAAGCAGCAAAAAAGGCTTATGGAGAGCTCAGAAATATATACCTTAAACTCATTGAGGGCAGGATAAGGGGGAAGGACAAGAAGATATTGTATCGTAGGATGGGAAGTTATTATAAAAAGTTAAAAAAACAGGTAAGTGAATAATCATTTCTTGGAAATATGGTAAGAAAGAGATTTTTCGAAAATGCCGGAGAGCAAAGCTCTCTGAACACACCCGAAATGCTTTGCATTTCGAAGTGTCTTGTAAGGGGGCGGGACATACGCTACGCTAGTCCCGCGGACTGAATATGGTAAGAAATAAAAATCTAGAAAAGACTAAGAGTAATGTTCCAGATAGAATTAAGGAGTTAGAGGATGAGCTGTCCAGGACTAAGTATAATAAGAGAACCCAGGGACATATCGGATTAATTAAGGCAAAGATAGCCCAGCTAAAAGAGAAGCAGGTACAGAGGAGGAAGGGAAAAGGGAAGACAGATGGATATACAGTAAAGAAGTCTGGTGATGCTGCTGTTATAATGGTGGGTTTTCCTTCTGTTGGCAAAAGCACATTGCTTAATAGGTTGACAAATGCTGAATCCAATGTTGCTGCTTACGCATTCACAACTTTAACCTGCATACCTGGTATGCTTGATTATAAGGGATCGAAGATACAAGTCCTGGATGTGCCGGGGGTTGTCAAGGGGGCTGCTTCAGGCAAAGGCAGGGGAAAAGAAGTTTTGTCTGTTGCGATAAACTCTGATATGGTCATGCTATTGATAGATGTTTTTCATCCAGAGCATAAAGATATACTCATAAAGGAAGTTAGGGACTCATATCTTAGGGTGAATGAAACTAAGCCGGATGTTAAGATTACAAAGAAATCAAGGGGAGGATTAGGCATAGGCACAACAGTCAAGCTAACTAAGATTGACAAGGACACTATAAAGAAGATATTGAATCAGTTTAGGATTGTAAATGCAGATGTTTTAATAAGGACAGACATAGATGCTGATCAGCTTATTGATGTTATCGAGGGAAATAAGAAGTATGTTTCCGGATTAACAGTCCTGAATAAGATTGATGCAGCTTCTGATGAGCAGATAGAAAAAGCCAGGAGAATTGTGAATCCTGATATTATGGTAAGCGCAGAGAAAGGAATCGGGATAGATGGGCTAAAGGAATTGATATTCCAGGGGCTTGGTTTTATAAGGGTCTATTGCAAGAAGCATGGGGTAAAAGCAGATACGGATGTCCCTCTTATAATGAAAAGAGAATGCAACCTGCATGATATGTGCGATAAGCTGCATAGGGATTTCTCAAAGAGATTTAAGTTTGCCAGAATATGGGGGTCAAGCAGGTTTCCGGGGCAGGCTATAAGAAATCTCAAATATGTGCTAAAGGATGAAGATATAGTCGAGCTTGTGCTTGATTAGCTCATCTGGTTATGTCTTTTTGTTATCTTTATTAGTTATTCTAACCTATAATAAACCATATAACAGTTCTTTATATCCTCTATGGTGATGAAATTCAATTTGTTTCTTATTTCTGTTTCTGCTGCCTTTGGCCTTAGCTTAGATTTATAGTTTATTTGTTTGAATTGAATCTTATCTAAGAACTGGAACTTTTCAGGATGTTTTAATAGTAAGGCAGATTGAGTTAATCTGTATGTGTCTTTTTCTTTTTTTATTATGTTTTGTTTCTGGAAGAATTCGAGATATTCCTTTAGTTTAAGAATTGGTTTTCCTGTTTTTTCATTTAATCCTGCAAGATTGAATTTTTCCAGGCTTAATATCTTATCCAGAAGCTCTGTTTGAGAGTTTGAGAATCTTGTTTCAGGGATGATGATAGTATCTTTCGTGTCTATGTTCCTCACCACATGGCCTTTGATTGCTTCTACTAACAGCCTAAATTTCTTATTTGATTTTTCTGCTGTTACCATCATTGCTGGTATGAGAAATGGAGATATCTTTTCTTTGCCTTCTATCAGCTTTAAGTCTTTTGGAGATGTTTTTGGCAGGATTATCGGGAGAAGCTCTTTCTTATTGAAATTATTCAAGCCTTTAAGCAGATCCTGGCTTTCTTCGAGTATATTAATTGTTGCGCCGCCGTGCTTTGATTTTCTTGGACGGATTTTTACAAGTAACGGCATATCCACAATTCCTGTAACAAGGGCTGTACCGATTGGAATGTTCTTTATCTCTTCTTCTGTTTCTGATGAAACGTTTTCAACTGAGCTTATTATTGATTTAAGGTCATTGGGGTTTGTAACTTTGAGTATTATGTGGCTGTTGCATTGTGATAAGACATTTTTATCTAATCTGGCAGGCCTTTGTGTCAATACGCATAAGCCAAGGCCAAATTTTCTTCCTTCAGATGCTATTGTTCTTATTATGCCTGAGGATTTTGCTTCTCCGAATGAGCGTTCAGGAGCGAAATTATGGACTTCTTCAATAATTGTGATGAAGGGGGCGATATTACCTAGTTTTCTCTGCTCAAAGAGGTCTTTCAAGAGCTTGTATACTATTATCTCCTGCACTTCAGGGGGGATGCCTTTTAGATTTATTATTGAGCATTTTCCCGGCTGGATTAGTTCATTGTATTGGATAAAATCCGGGGAAAATAAGCCTAATGATTTCATATAGTCAAGGATTGATGCAAGATTGAGGCTGGTTATGTCTTGCTCCTCAGATAGTGTATCTATGAGGTTGTTAAGAGTTACTGGATTAAGATCTTTTATTAGGGAGTAGAGCATAGCTTTCTGGCTTTGGGAGAGTTTAGCTGGCAGGATATGCAGGAGTTCCTGCGGAGAGAGCTCTTCATTAAGCCTTATAGGATTTAATGATTCATTTATTTGTGTGTCGCCGTACTCTACAATCTGATCTTTATATCCTTCCGGGCTTATGTTGTCTTTTTTTAGCATTTCTATCTCTTCTTTGCTGCTATTTGGAAATCTCATCTGGGAATACTCGCCATGCGGATCAATAATCAATAATGGGACTTTTTTTTCCAGAATTTCTTCTATAAGGACGCCTGCAGTATATGATTTGCCAGCCCCAGTTTTTGCAATAATTGCTATGTGCTTAGTCAGGAGCTTATTAAGGTCCAGGAATATCTTTATATCTCTTGTTTCAAGCTTTCCTATGTAGGCTGCGTCTTTTTGGTTTATATCGAGAATATCTTTTATGAAATTGTTTTCTGCATCCAGGACTTCTATGTTTTGCTGGAAGGGAGATCTTGGAAGGCAGATCTTGTTATCTTTCTTGAATCCGATTATTATGCAGAGGGCTATTTCGTTTTTTTCGCGTTCAATTTCTATGATCTGGCATAAAACATAACCATACTCTTTGTGCATAACCTGCACATACTGGAATTTGTCTGCTCTGGTATCTATCTTAAAGCTGAATTTCTTAGTTGTTGTTTTTCCGATTATCCTGCCAAGTATCATTTTTATTGTGTAGAATAGGATGGTCAGCTTATTTTAATAATTTTCCTTGATAAAAAACTGTTTTAGTTTGTCTAAATCAATTGCTGTTCTTTTGGGATATCCAGGCTTTTTATGGTTTCTAAAGTCAATGCGGATGTTATATCAAGCTGTAACTATCATCATGAGAAATTTTTCTCTCATAGAATTTAAGAAAAATCCTGTTTAGCGGAGAAACATTTATAAGTTGAACATGGGAAATTTGGTTCTAATACGGAAATCTAAGAAGATTAAATAGAAACAAAAGATTTATAAATAAGTCTACTTTTTTTATATTTATTTTGATTTTAGCAGGGTTAAAATGTATATAAACAGATTTTTGGAAAATAAGCTTATGAAGTATCTTGATAAAAAGGAGATTTTGGCAGTAATAGGCCCGAGACAATGCGGCAAAACAACTTTATTAAAACATATATTTGAGAAATTGGATGATGCCCTGTTCCTTGATTTTGAGGATAGGCAGATGCTGGAGTTATTCAATGAGGACATAGATTCTTTTATCGACCTTTATATTAAGGGCTATAAATATGTGTTTATTGATGAATTTCAATATGCAAAAGAAGGCGGAAGAAATCTGAAATATATTTATGATAAGGAGAAAACAAAGCTGATTATATCTTGCTCGAGTTCAAGTGAGCTGTCAATACATAGTATAAAATACCTTGTTGGGAGAATATTTGTTTTTAACTTATATCCCTTTTCGTTTGATGAAATACTCAGTTTTAAGAATCCCAGTCTGTTTGCTATTTACAGGAAGAAGCATTCTGATCAAATTATAAAAGAGGTTAATAAATATTTTAGGGAATATGTAACTTATGGGGGCTATCCAAGAGTAATAATTTCAGAGAATAATGAAGAGAAGGAAACAGTACTGAGGAATATCTATAATACTTATTTTTTGAGAGAGATAAAACAGATATTAAACTTAAAGGATGATTACAAGTTAAGCAAATTAATACATGCATTAGCACTTCAGATTGGGAATATTATCAATTATAATGAGTTGTCTTTATTATCAGGATTTAATTATCAAGAGCTCCTTGCTAACCTGAATATACTGGAGAAGACTTATATCTCTTTTGAGCTTAGGCCTTTTTATTCGAATAAAAGAACAGAGCTTGTAAAATCTCCTAAAGTTTTTTTCTTTGATAATGGATTTAGGAATATTGTGATAAAAAATTTTCAAAAACTTAATGATAGGCAAGATAAAGGCGCCTTATATGAGAATGCCATTGCAGATGAATTTATAAAGAATGATGTGGGCCTAAAATATTGGAGGACTAAGTCAAAAGCAGAGGTTGATTTTGTAGTAGAGGAAAAAGGTGAAATAGTTCCTATCGAGGTTAAGTCAAATCTTAGAGAGATGAATGTCCCAAGGTCTTTGTATAGTTTCATAGAAAAATATAAGCCTTTGAAGGCATATATGCTTACAGAGTCCTTATCTGGAAAAAAGAAGATTAATGATACTTCTTTATTGTTTTTACCCCATTATTTTGCGGCACACGGATTAGAAACTGGTTTTTGATTTCTTTTCTGTATTGAATCATATTGTTGGTTAAGATATCTTGGGGTTCTAGAACTTGCTGATGTGCTGAAAATATACTTTCTGCTTTAGAAGCAAGCAGACAAAGTTTGCCTTTAACTTGGAAAGGCAGTATGTTTCTGGGCACGTTTTACTGTGATTTCAGTTTTACTTACAAATTAGGTAAAATATATTTATCAATTCTTTCTTATACTTACATAATAGGTATATTTTCTTATACTTACATAATAATATACTAATTACTATATTAGGTAAAGAATACTTACATATTAGGTTATAGTAAAATTTGATACTTACATATACGGTAAAATCCGAAAACTTTATATATGAAAAAGTCATAAAATACTTACAAAGTAGGTTTATATGTCGGAAATATACTGCTAGTTTTTAAACTGGTGGACGAAGTCCTCTTTCCATTATGGAAGGGGGTATATTTCTGAGCATGTCAAAAACCACTTAATGTTTGTAGTGGCTTCAAACATGCCACTCTGCTTTAGCAGAGTGGTTTTTGACACACTTTTGAATTTTCGAAAGGGGTATTATAAGTTTAAATTGAGTAAAAAAAGCAAAGAAAAAGATAATCCTATATCAGTTAGTAGAGAGGACTATCTTCTTTCATTGGTTGATACTGAATCCAGCTCTATTAATGAGTCTTTGTCTATTATCGATGAGATAAAGAGCAAATATAATGTCGGGATGAACCAGATTATTGATTTAGTCAAGAACAAGGATAAGTATATTTCTGTGCCTGTCGGCTTATTTAGATCAGAGCTGGGGCCATTAGAGGCTGTTGTGAGATATCTGAAGGATGTTCTTGATTATAATTTTGCGCAGATTGCCAGGCTATTATCCAGGGATGGAACTACAATATGGACAACTTACAATAATTCAGTAAAGAAGGGCAAGCTTGTTGTTGATCTAGAGCTAAAAGATATTGAGTTTAGGGGCCTTAAGGTTAAGAGAGATGAACTTATTGTGCCTTTATCTGTATTTTCTGAGAGGGGGCTTTCTATCTTAGAGTCTTTGGGGCTGTATCTGAAAGAGACTTTTGGGTTGAATTATCATGTTATTGGAAGGCTGCTTAACCGGAATGAGAGGACAGTCTGGACTGTTGTGAATAGGGCTAAGAGAAAGTTAGAGAATGAATAAAGAAGAGATAAAAAGGATAGCGAAGAGAGATAAGGAGATTAAAGAGTGTTTGAAATATAAGGCCAAACTTGTTTCTGGAGTAAAGGATGCTTATAATAAAAAGAAGAAAGGGAAAATATCTGATAGTGAGTATAAAGAATATATTGATCGAAAGCATCTAGGCCATAAGAAAAGTGAATGGATAAAAAATTGCGATAAGTTTGTCTCTAAATCCAGAGAAGAGATAAGGGGGGATTTCAATACTCTTATCGAGAATTCTTTTAGTTCTCAGATAACTGCTGTTTTGATAGTTGCTGCTGCTTTAATGTTTTTGTATCCTTTCCTGTCTTCATCCATTACAGGGTTTGTGACATTTGATGGTGAGGGAGTTATTTCTGTTGACAGGGAGTTTAATGTTAGTTCGGATATAATTTTAGAGATCAATGAGATTGAATCATTTGCCCTTAATGGCTGGATTAGCAAGGGTTTTTCAGGAGAAGTTTATCTCGATGACGGAGCTAGTAAATATTTGCTTCTTGATTATTCTGTTCCTGAACTGGATCATATTGTTGAGAATTCAAGTATTGAGTTTGATTTAGCTTATGAAGAGATATCTTTTGATGTTGTTAGCTTAAAAGTTGATTCAGAGTTTGCCGATGATTCATTTGTTTGCACCAATTGGATTATCAATCATGAGAAGCAATTGTGTTTTGGAAATAGTGATTGTTGTTCTTTACTTGGTTTGGAACAGGATGAAGAAAAATGGAATGAAACTCTTTATCTGAATAAAGGCAAGTATAATGCTGATGACAGGAATATTGTCCAGGCACAGATATTTTATGCTAATTACAGCTTAGATGCAGGGAATGCTTATTCTGATATAAGATTTAGTGATATCAAAGGAGAATTAATAGACTTGTTTGATAGATTGAGTTTTTCAGATGTCTGCGGGGAAAGCTGTAATATAGAAAGTTCTTCTGATGAACATGTTCTGGAAATAATGGTTGAATCCGGAAGTGTTTATTTGAGCAATTATACTTATCAAGAGATAATCATTTTTAATTCAGCTCCTGTGTTTTCTAGCCTGCCTAATGTCAGTTTAGCTAATGGCACTAATGTTGTGTTGGATTTATCTGGGTATGTAAGTGATGCTGATAATGATGAATTGAGTTTTGATTACTTTAAAGTTGAGGGTATAGATATAGAATTTGAGGGGATGAAAGCTGTAATTAGTGCTGCTTCTAACTTTACGGGAAAGGCCTTTACTTTCTTTATAGCAAATGATTCAATGCTTAAGGCTATATCAAATATTATTGAGATAGGTGTTGATGTTGTTGATAGCAATGTCAGTGAGGAGAATATCAGTGTTGAGATAAAGCCAAGGGTTGTTTTAGGAGAGGATGTAAGATGGAGTGAGAAAGTCAAAGTAAAGAATAATAAGGTCAAGCTAAAGCATAAACCAATAAATGTTTCAGTTATTTTTGATGGAAATTTAGTTGATGATTCTGAGATAGAGATAAATATTGATGGTGTTGTTGATAGATTAGATGATTATGAGCGTGAGAAAAAGGATAAAGAAAGGAAAATAAAGATTACTGGCCAAGCTATTCTTAGTGAAGAGATTAATGAGTTGATATTGCCTGCTGAGTATGAAGATAATGAGATTACTGTTGAGTATTACACTGAAGGACCATCTGCTGTTGAGGAAGAGACTTCAAGAGGAAAAAGGATTGTTATAAGCTCTGATATACATTATGAGGATATTTTAGCATATACAACTCTGCCTAATATGATTAAAAATGAAAATGAGGATTTGATTAAATTATATCATCATGTTTATCAGGAAGAGCAGATTGAGGAACAAGAAGCGGAAGTAATTGAAGAACAAAATGAAACACCTATAACAGAGACAAATGAAACTTTTAATGGTTCAGTTACAGCACAAGTTATAAATGAAAAAAATAAAATCCAACAAACTTTAATTAAAGAACAAGTTGAATTCGATTCTTATGATTTAGATGAAGATGGTTATATAGATTATATTGAATGGATTGTTCCCTATTTATCAAATCAAACTTATGAAATAATAATTATAACAAAAGCAGAACATTTAGATGAAAATAGGGAATTTATTTCTGATATCTATAATGAAGTTTACCAATTAGATGATATCTGGAGTGAAGTAATAACTGAAGGACATTATGTTAGGGTCACTTTTGAAATTCCCCTTGATAATATAAGGGATATAACAATTTTTCCAAGAGTAGTTTCAGGAACTCCGAAGGTCCAGGTTTATGAGATTAATGGCACAGAACTTATAGCCGAATTCACGACAATAAATTCAAATGAATATAATAAAGTTTATTTAACTAATTTAAATGGAAGTCAGGACACTTTTGATTTAAGGGTTTTGAATGGAGAGATAGAGATTGATCATATTGTTGATCCTGACGCAGTACCCTCTATGAACACTTCAAGAATTTATTCTGATTCAAACGCAATATCAGATAATTTATTAGGATACTGCAATGCAACAGATGCTGATGGCGACATGCTTGCTTATGATTATGTATGGTATAATAATTCTGTTGTTTATATTAATGGGTCTTATTTTAAAAAAGACTCTATA
>JAGLMD010000039.1 GCA_023140175.1 Nanobdellota archaeon
GGAAAAGATATAAAGATTATAGCGAAGATTGAGACTCCAGAGGCTGTAAAAAACATAGATGAAATATTGGATAATTGCGATGGTATTATGGTAGCAAGAGGCGACTTAGGCGTAGAAGTTTCTTTAGAGAAAGTAACAATCATGCAAAAGGATTTGATCACTAAAGCCAACAATAAAGCCAAGCTGGTTATAGTTGCAACAGAGATGCTCCAGTCTATGATTGATTCTTCAAGACCTACAAGGGCAGAAGCCTCAGATGTCGCAAACGCAATCCTGGATGGGGCAGATTGTGTTATGCTCTCAGGTGAGACATCAATAGGTAAATTTCCAGTAGAAGCAGTAAAAGCCATGTCAGATATTGCTGCAGAAATAGAAAATAGTGCATATTATCCAAAAAAATTCATTGACCTCACACTGCCAGACCATAGTTTTTCACATACTGTAGCTGAAGCAGCAGCTCATTCCAGCCAGGATCAGGGAAACATTCCTGTCCTAGTATTCACTCTCTCAGGTAAAACAGCTTTTTATCTGTCAAAGATTAGAAATCAGGGCCCAATAATTGCTTTCTCTCCAGATACGCAGATTGTTTCTATATTAAGAGCATCATGGAATATTGAATCCTTTTACCTGCCATTTAACAAAGACACTCTTAAATTGCAGAAAGCTGCAGAATCTATACTCATTAAAGAAAAATTAGTGAAAAAGAATAGCAAGGTAGCTGTGATTTTAGGCACAAAATCTATTCAAGGCGCTACAGATTCTTTAAGGTTAAAAAGGATTGGAGAAGAATGACACAATACTTAGACATAGCAATAGAAGCAGCAAAAGCAGCAGGCAGGATTCATTTAAAATATTTTGATACAGATCTTAAAATAAAAACCAAACAAGGAGAGTCTCATAACAGGGTCACAATAGCTGATACTGAATCTGAAAAAAAGATTGTTTCTATGATAAAGAAGCATTTTCCAGGCCATAATTTTCTTGGAGAAGAAAACAAATATGAGAAAACAGACTCAGAATTTACATGGATAATAGATCCTTTAGATGGGACAAATAACTACTCTCATTCTTTTCCGATATTCTGTGTCTCAATAGCACTGGCAAAGAAAGGTGAAATAATCTTAGGCATAGTTTATGATCCATTGAGGAACGAGCTTTTTACAGCAGAAAAAGGCAAAGGAGCATATCTTAACAACAAAAGAATTAAAGTTACTGATAATACTGATTTAAAAGAGTGTATACTTATTACTGGTTTTTATTATGACAGGGGAGAAAGATTAATCCGCACATTAGAAGATATCCGTACTTTTTTCTCTAAACTAATCTTGGGTATGAGAAGAACTGGCTCGGCAGCATTAGATTTATGCTATGTTGCTTCAGGAAGAGTAGACGGCTTTTGGGAATTCCTGCTTAATCCCTGGGATTTCGCTGCAGGTAAATTGATAATAGAAGAAGCAGGTGGAAAAGCTACAGATAAAGGTGGAAATAAATTATTGATTAAGCCTTCATATGTAGTTGCTTCTAATGGAAGGATTCATGACAAGATGCTTGAAATCCTTAAGTAATATTTATTTTTTGGTTAATTTCTTTCTATATAGAAAATAAATAGAGAAAAAAAGAACTATTATGAGAATATTAAGACAAATGACTTAAACTATTTAAGACAAGTGTCTTATATAGAAAAATTTATAGAGTCATCTGTCTTAATTACTAAAAGACAGGTGACTTAAGTGTTACTGGATAAGCATATAGAAGCGTTAAAAGAAGTATTGGATGAAATAAAAGAAGCCTTAGCTGGATCCAAATGGCTTGTTAAAACACCAGAGGAGAATTGCCTTGATGCTGCCTTTAGGCATTGCAGAGCTTATTGAGATTTATCTGTATCAGTTAAAAATAATAAAACCAGGCTCAAGAATAAAACATGACTGGCTTAAGAGAAATGATGCTAAAAATAAGATTGAACAGCAATGCATATCTTCATTGGATGATATCCTGAATATAGATAAGATATTAGAGATATCAAAGAAGGTCGAATTGAAAAGAAATGACATTGCTTATGGGGCTCCTATGGATAATGAGAATTTACTGAAAAATAATATACAAAATTTCTTTAAAATCCTTGATTTAGTTGAATCTGCGCTAGGTGATAAGATTGTCAAACATGATGATTAGGTATGCTTATGTTTATGTAGATTTCCTTATGGAAAGCTTAGACTTCACTAAAATTAATAAGATTATATTGTATGGTTCAGTGGCTAAAAATGAGTCTGATAAACACTCAGATATAGATATTTTCATAGATACAGATGATATAAAGCTAAACAGGAAAATAAATAATCAGCATGATAAATTCTATGAAAGCAAACAATTCCTGAAATTCAGGGCATTAGGCATAGATAATGAGATTAGCTTAAAGGTTGGAAAGCTGGAAGATTGGGAATCTCTTTATAAGAGTATGATGTCTACAGGCATTGTTCTCTATTCAGGAGTTGAGGGTAAAAAGCCTTCTTCATCCAAGCATATGATCCTTTTTTATTGGGATAAAATAGGCATTAATAGGGGTGCATTTCTTAACTCTCTCTATGGCTTTAATCTTAAAGGCAAAAGGTATAAAGGCCTGATAGAAAAACATGATGGAATAAAATCAGGAAAAAGTTCTGTAATCTTCCCAATACAGCTTAAAGATGAAATTATAAAATTAATAAAAAAGTATAAAGTGAATGCAAAGAATATTGAAGTTTTTATCTAAATATTCTATATATTATTTTCTATATAGAAAATAAATAGAGAAAAAAATAAAAAAATTAATTTTCACCTACTAATAAAATGATTTTCAAGAAGCAAGGCTCTGCCCTTCAACTAGTTGTAAATACTTAGTTAAAGAAAAAGGGCAGAACCTTACGTATGGATGAATGTAACAAAGTCAGGTGTTGTTTTCTTTCTCAAACATTATTTTTACG
This sequence comes from Nanobdellota archaeon, assembly GCA_023140175.1. Lineage (GTDB taxonomy): Archaea > Nanobdellota > Nanobdellia > Woesearchaeales > WJIZ01 > WJIZ01. Next base: position 2,961 of record JAGLMD010000039.1, read on the forward strand.
CCACAGATTAGGGTAATAAGTACGTATATAATGAGGGGAATTCTCCAACAAATATTTGTTGTTAATCTTAGGGCTATCCAACTACCTCCTATGCTACCTCCAATCAACAATAAAGCCACAGCTTTATTACTATAACCGCATATCATCAAAATACTCATCAGTATGAATATCAGGCCTACGAAAGCAGCCACTATCCCTTGTTCTAGTCCTTCAGATGATGGACCATATGTATATGACTCGTAACATAATTCGTACACTGGAACTATAAACATAGCTGCACCAAATAGCAAGAGTAAACATCCCTCGATTTGATCCATTGTTTTTATATAGTTCTTCCGGTTTAATGAATTTGACATCTTTCACTTCCTTTTTGATTTTACTTCCAACAAAAAGAGTATCCATCCTTCTTACTGCTTTCTTCGAGAAAGTATAGCAGAATCAATACTTATCTCATAATCTTAATCTTATCCATGTGTGTTATCGGAATAATGCCCTTTATTGAGGGATTACTATAGACCACGATGACAAATCTATTGATTAATCTGTCATGATTATCTATGTATGGGCTTCTTTTAGTCTTCTGAAGTCTTCTCTGCCGCAACTTAAGGAATTGTTACAGCCTAGCATATCCTTCCAGTAGATAACCCTCAGCGTAATGTTTTGTATAGTAGCAAAGTAAAGCCTATATGTATTCCGAACTCTCTGTTTAGGGATAATCTTTTTTTGTAAATCTGATAGTTTTAATGTAATCTCCATATCAAGTTCTCCTGTTTTAATTTTAACTATGGGCTTAATCTTTTTTTAAAGGCGCCCCTGTTTCAATTGGCTGTGCAAAGAGGCATTAGTCAATAAGGAGGAAGAAACAGAGGCGCCGAATTAGATCCTTGAAATATTATTGAAAACACCATCTATTGATTATAACTTCATCGTTGCAGAAAATCATAAGATGTATGCCGCTGCTTTTTATCTTACAGAGAAGCTGAAAAAGGAGGTTTAGGATTCTGTTTATTATATCTTCAGGCAATTCTCTGTCTGCATTCACTCTCACATCAGAGATGTGGAAAACTTCCTTTGACTTACTGATTCTTATATCAGTTATATCCGGATTGAGTTTCTTGATTTTTTCTTTAGTCCCGCTTACCAATCTGATCATCCATCCGCTTGTTTTTTTCCTTCTTCTCATATGCTGCTCCTTTGGTTTCTGGTTTATATTGGTTCTATCTTAATTCTAAAGAGAGATTCCTTTTCGTTAAATGTTCAAGTGTTGGGCGGAGTCTTGTAATTCTTTATATATTTGATATTATTAAATTGGTAATGAGAATCACGAAATCAAAATTAGCTTAACTGCTATCAAAGCCAACAGTCATATTTCACCTCCTTTCACAGGGGTATGCAGTTTCATACTCTTCTAATACGCACCAGCTATTACAACAATCATAGGTCACTCACCTCCTTTTTGTAACCTGAATCAGGCTTATTCATCATTATAATTGCTGCCTATTTCTAGGATGTATGTATGTATGTGTAATCAGGAAACTTGCTTTTTATAATCTCAAAGAGTTTTGTTCCCTCATCTGAATTATTGTCTGTTTGATGCTCTATCGAGATGATAAGGTCATCCCCGCACCATTTTGCTTTCCAGTCTACTGTAAGCCCGGTTAATAGCTCATAAGTGAATGATGAGAATTCATGCCGGGGGATATACAAGTTGTCTATATCCTGGATTATCATAGTTTTTTTCATTATTTTTTCACCTCCAAAAAATATTTTTATAAGAATAATCTTTAATTACCAAGGCAGCCTCTGTCTCTGTTGACTGTGCAAGGGGACAGCAGTCAATAGGCGAGCAGAGAACAGAGGCGCCGAAAGTTAAAGGTATTTCTCCTTGTTATAAAGAAGCGAAGTGATGTATTGTGAAGATTATTAGTGATATCATAACGCTGCTACATATTATCAGCGGAATCCACTTTCTATCCTTTATGGCAGCTAACGATACAACCATTGATATAAAAAAGGCTATGAATCCCGAAATATGGTACAGAGTTTTCTCCAATTCCGCTCGCAATGGCGTTTCAGGAAAAAAAGAGATTATTATCAATGGCAGGATAAGGAATAGGGTAATGATAATAATTGTTCCTATAAAAAAATGTTTAACTTTCAGCATATTATGCCCCTTTTTTGAAATTATATCTCAACTCTCAAAAGAGAGAATACTTGATATTATTACACAGGAGCCTTGCCTCTCAAGCCTATAATCAAGACAATAAGAAAACAAGACTCCTGCTTACTGCCGGAGCGTTTTACTCTTCGTTAACCGTCGTGAGAAGCATCAATACTTCCATGGTTTTCACCTCCTTTCATAGGTTAGCAGGGTTTGCCATCTTATCTCACCTTTTCATTTTCTATACGTATACTGAATAGTGCCTGTGTTCAAAGAAAAACAGAAGGATAAACAAGAAGAGGGTGTAGAAGGTAATGTTAGGAAGGCTGTACATCTCTTTGAAAATATCCATTAGATCTAATAACAGCTTAGACCCTCCAATCAGAAGAAATGAAATAAAAATGAATTTACCCGAAGCTTTTGCCTGTTTAATTCTTTTCTTATTTATGCCCAAATCAGATTTTTCACTTATCTCGCCAATACACTTTAGAGATATATGCTTGACAAGCAGCAAAAGGCAGATCACATAAGGAAGATAGAAAAGCATTAAGATTTGAATTACTGAATGTTTCATAATAGTCTCCTTCAGTCTATGTTATAAGTTATGAATGCGTTGCAATGCTCACAATGGCCAGCACCTCCATGCTCATCGCGGGGGATTTCAGTCACTTTCAGGCACATCATGCAAAAAACAGAGATTTTCTTCTCTTCTTTCTTTGATTTTGGTTTATTCATTTTCACCTCCTTCAGTACTTAGTGAATTAACACTCTAAATTAGTTTTCTTCAAATGGTGGAAATTTAATTTACTAAAATTACATACCCTATTTTCAAACTCTTAAATAAGATGAAACCCTTTCATAATAAGATAGCTGACATATAAAAAAATAAAACCAGCAAAAATACTAAAAATTCTTAAAACTATCTCCCATTTATCGAACTTTTTATTAATAATTCCCAGCCATAAACTACGTATGCTTTCTAACAAGCCAAAAATAATGGCGGGAGGGAGGCAATAAATAGTCAAAATAAAGCCGTAACTTATTATGGAAGCTATGTGATTAATAAATGGTATTTTCTCTAAGCCTGTTACGTGTACAAATATTATTGTAAAAAATGAAATAGCAAAAGATACAACAGCAATTTCAGCAAAAATAATGCTTAACTTTGCAAATATTTTGTCTGTATTAGCACTCGATTGTTGGGTCATGATAGTCTCCTTTTTTTCTCTTCTTTCTTTCCTGAGTTTCTGTTTTCATCGAAATAATGCCTCCCATCATCAGTATTAAACCAATTGAGCAGATAATCCAGATTGCTTTTTGGTTTAATTGTATTGAAGGGTCATCAAAACCCCAAATTAAAGCAATGCTTAATACTCCTATTACTAATGCCAGAATTATCATACAGCCAGTTAGGAATGAGATTCCTCCCCAAACAATTAAGGGTATTCTTTCTATCCTTTTAGGCCTTAATTTTAGTTCTGATTTCATTTAGCTACTCCTTTCTCAGATACAAATATCTGAAATTAGTTTACTAGATTTTTAGGACACTAAAAAATCAACTTACTCTTTCGCTTTCATACTAATGATTTCATCATCTTGGCTTATGATTTCAAAGTTCTTTTTGCTGCTATAATGCGATGAATTTCTTCTATCTTCTTATCATCAACCTTCAATGAGACATGTTTTATTGTTAAAAGAGCCGTTGCCTTAAGGTAGGTGAGATTGCCATCCATTTGTAAAGTGAGGGATGGAACAGGAGCTCTCTGATTTCTTTTTTAGGCGCCTCTGTCTCTATTGACTGTGCAAAGGGGTGCAGTCAATAAAGGAGGAGAAACAGGGGCACCGAAATCTTTTTGATAAATTTGTTTCCTATTCCCCTATAATACTTACAATGGTGTCGATAAGATTCAAAATCCCCTTTTTAACATCACGCTTCTGTTCATAGTAAATTAGGTTTCTTGTTCTTTTCATTTTACCAAGCAGGGATTCAGATGGCATTATCTCATATTGATATTCCAGATTATATATGAAAATCAAAATATGATTCTCTTTATCTTTGATTTTCAGATAAAGCTCATTTTTTGTATTTTTCGAAAGTTTAGAATAATTATCAACTAGGATAATTCTGATATAAATCTCTCTGCTTAATAATTTCTCAACTTTTCTTTGAATCTCATAAGCATCTTTCTTAGTGAGAAAACTCTTTGAATCACTGAAGTGAAAAATACCTACTAATGGCCTTTTTAAAAGAAATTCAATCTTATCCGGCCGGTTGGGCATTAACATTTCTGCGGGGTAATAAGAGAAGAGAGAAATCGCTAATAAACATATAATGACTTTCATATTTCACCCCCTTTCCAAATAAAGTTAATATAGAATTAATATTTAAACAGACTTAATTAGCAACCATGATATGCACAGCCCTGCATTTTCCATTGCTTGGACAGTTATCCCGAGTGCAAAATGTCCTCTTGTCAGCTTTCCAGATAGGTGTCTTCTCTATTGGGCATCGGTTTTTGTGAATATTCTCTATCTTTACCTTCAATCTTCCGCCGCAAACACACTTTTTCTTATGGTTTTTTGATAAGAATTGGTTCTTACATCCCTTGCAAAACACTATAACACTATTATTTACCATTTCCACCTCCAGATTATTCCATTCTTAATACATCGATTCTTATTTAGAGAGAGCCCCTGCCCCAAAAAGTAGGATTGCTATCCATCTGCGAAGGTAGGATTGGAACAGGAGCTCCCTCATCTTATGTAAAAGCAATTATTGATAATTGCTCTGATGTTTGCATTCATCAAAAAGAAATTTTTTTACCATGACAATGACTTGTTTCTTATTTAATAGGCAAGAGAAATAGTTATCGCCTCTTACTTTTTTATCACTTTCAAGATCTTCAATTATGAACCAGTATATAGCACCAATCTTATGGATTGTGATGAGGATACTGTTTTTTCCCGCATCTTCGGAATAGATCTTATTGATAAAATCAATATCCCTGTCGTCAGCAAGGCAGTGTATTGTCAGGATGCGGATATATACCCCCTTATCTTCCCACTCTTTGATCTGCCTCACTGTATCTGACTTTACTTGCGAATCTGTAAACATATCAAGCCCATCAAAGATATACTTTCTTGGCTCAAAAGTGGACTGATCTGGATGAGCAGCCGAAGCAGCTAAAAATAATGCAAAAATCAAAAAGAAAAATTTCCTCATATCACTCTCCCTTTATTATTTACTTTTCATCAATGATTCGATCCACCCATTTATTCGATTGAAATCATTTAGTAAGTTTATTATGGCTTTTTTCTTTCCTGTATAATAGAAATAGTCCTTTCCCTCTGCTTTCCCCTTTTGTTTCTTTGGAAGCCTTTCTACCCATAACCAATAACTATCATCTCCACCGCCGGCATCTTGGAATTTTATCATCACTCCTTTTCCAAGTATTTTTGCTTCTTGATCCATCTGAAAAATTCTTGCAAGCTCTTCTTTTGTAAGTGAAGAATGCAGGACAATCACTCTTACATAAACTCCCCTTTCTTTCCATTTCAGGATTTCTTTTTCTATATTTGAAGAGGTCTTAGCTTCAAGCACCCCAACATAATCATAGATATGATCGACCCTTTCTTCAATAACTCCATAACCCAAGACAGGATTCAGATAAGAAAGAAAAGCAAGTAATAAAACTATTACAAAATAAAATTTCTTCATACAAATCTCCTTAATTTAGTTAGATGATGGATGGGACAGCGATTAATTCGATGATAGATCTGTCTTTGGTGTTATTATTGATGGTTTTCCAGAAATCTTTTTTGTATGAGCAACAGGATTATCGCTCTTCAGTGGCTTTCTAAAGTTGAATCCTTTACTGGCGCATAACAAAGCTTTCAATGCTCTCTTGAGTGCTTCATCATAATTGCCTTCTTCAAAGAGCCCCTTTGCTTCTGTTACTAAGTCCTCAGCCTCTGTGATAGTTTGTTTGTGATATTCAGGCTTTAATACTTTGTTCTTTATTATAAACTCATCTGCTTCTTTTATCTTTCTCTCTGCATCTTCTTTGCAGTATGTTATACAATTGATCTTTCTCTGTTTGCTTTTAAAAGGCGGCGGCTTACCTTGAAGAATCAGTTCAGGATGCTGTTTGCGGCTCTCTGTTTGATATCTATCCCTTTCCTTAAGTTTCATTCTTACAGAAAGCAGCCTTTTTATAATCCCAAATATCAATAAGGCAGGGATGAGTATTGCAGCTGCTTTTAAGAATAACCTGGATTGGGTGTCAGAGAATTCAGGTAATATTATCAGTAAAATGATTATCACTATAAACAGGATGCTCTTTTTCATTCTTTTCTCCTTTTCTTTAGCTTTCACTTTCCCTCTTTTTCACGGCTTTCTCTTTTTTTTCGGAAGCGTATTCAAAACTTGCCTTCTTCCATATGGATTTATGTTGCTCTCCCCGAAACAAATCCTTCTTCTTTTCACTCGTTGGATAATCTTTACCATCATAACAATCAAAAAAACAACTAATGCGATAAAAATCAATCTCTCCATAGCTTATCTCCTTCTTTATTGTTTTACACCCATAAAAATATCACACTTTCAATTAAAAGTTCACTATCTGTCTGCTTCTTTTCTCTTGCCGCAATTAGGATGATGGCATTTACTTTTGTTAATTAGGTCTTTCTCTGATCCGGTATTTCCTGCTCATTGCCAGCGAAACAAAGCCGAGGGAAAAAGCCAGCGAAGAAAATAGCACCTTCATACTGGTAGTTGGTAACCGGGAAAACAGAAATAGGAATAAACCAAGCAGCAACGAGGCCTTGAAAAGATTACTCATATTAAGCTCCTTCTTTACTGGTTATATACAAAACTACAGATTCTTTTTTAGCCTGTTCTTCATTTTCTGGCTTCTGTTAATACATACTCAGCATTCACTCTCTTACCAAAAACCCCTTTCTTTGCCTTTGATACTTGCTTTTGATATCAAGAATCTCTTTATCCGTTTTAAAGATCATCTTACGAATTACGCGAATCTTCTCATCATAGCTCATCTCATTGATGGGCTTGTCATGTTTCTCTTTTTCGTAGTAAGATATTAATGTTAACCTGCCTTTTGTTGTGTAATAATCACAAGCAGCCCTTATAAATTCTAATTCTTCTTCATTATCTTGATTCTCTTCATCGTAAATGAAGAATATGACAATGACATCTTCAAGCTTTTTCTGCTTTATCCAATCGGATATATCCTGCCTAACTCTCCAAGGGATTAATCCCAGGTGATCGTTTATCTCCATATTATAGCTTAATTTAGGCATAGCTTTGTTTGAATACATTCCAAATGCCTCACTGCTGTAAAAAAGAACGATGAGTAAAAAAATGATTCTCTTCATAAGCACCCCTTTCTTATTAGTAATGGAACTCTGCTTCCCTTGGTAGCTAAAAAAAGTAAGCAGAGTTCCATCATTCTAAAATTAACTCCGGAATTTATTTTCCTTCCTGCGGTCATGACGGCCTTTGACAATTACTGGCCTGGTAATATCCTTTTTTCGGAATGTTGTTTGTCCATTGTGTGCTTTTATTGGTCTTCGGTTTCTGGGTTTCTTCATATGCAAACTCCTCCTTAAAGAAATTTATGTTGTTATTGTTGTTTAAGCCTTGTATGGTGCTTCTTTTGCTTCTCTTTGAAGCTCTTTTCTCTTAAGATCAAGATGGTGAGCGCACAAAGAACTCCATTCATTAATTCTCCCCTGTTTGAAATTTAAAGTAGCTTGTCAATACAACTTGATTTTAATCTGGGGAGGGAGCAGCGTTAAAGAAATATTGCTACCCAATTTTTCTGCGAAGGGCGGGTAGTAAGTAAAACCTCTTTAACGCAGGTCCCTATTCAAGAACATTCTCTTTACTTCACTGTCACTTATGTTGAATAATCTCTGAAGAATTGCTTTATGCTCTTCTGACGGTGCATTGGTTGATATCAGAAGTAATGCTTCATGCCTGGTCAATGAACTAAACTGCTCTTCATTCACAGCGCCAATATCATTAATCAGCTTATAACAGGCAGCAAGGATCTTCATCAAGACATCGTCTATGAACTTTCTCAGGCCGGAATTTGCTGCAAAATGGATCTTTATTAAGAACCCATGAACATCATTGATATTTTCAATAAGTTCAGTAGCCTTTTGCTGAATCTCAGACAGTCTGCCATTGCTATCATTATTCAGAATCTTAATCATAGCTTCGTCTATGAAGTTTCTCAGGCTGGAATTTGCTGCAAAATGGATCTTTATTGAGAATCTACTAACATTATTGATCCATTCAATAAGTTGATTAGTAACCTCTTGCTGAATCTCAGACAGCCTGCCATTGCTATCATTATCCAGGCATACCCAGATATTGAGGCTATAATTGAGGCTATCATCAGGTCCAATCCTGTAAACGATCCATCTCATACTTTCTGGAAATTCCAGCATCTTAATCCTATACCTTAGCAATTCTACAACCAACATATCAAGAGAATTTTTCCCTGAAAAAGGGTTGAACACTATTTCAGTATTCATATAAGCCCCCTTCATTGTTTTTGAATTCATAACTCAATTAAAAATAATCATAGGACTATCTCTTGCCATTTTAATTCTCCTTTTTTGAGGTTCAATTTTCTTCTGGTAAAGAAGTACTCGCCGGTACTTTCTTTTCAGTTTTAGTAAGTTTTTGAAGAAAATCCCTGCACTTACCACATAGCCCAAGATGTTTTTTGATTTCTTTCCTTCTCTCAGGGCACAGGTTTCTTTCTATGTAATCGATAAGTTCAGAAATTGAAGGACATTTCTCCATATCCACATCCACTGTTAATTGTCACTTTCAAAAATCATTATCATCCATATTTACTCACTTTCTTGGTTTTAGTCTAACATTAAAAATGAAGTTTGTTGACTATTTTGTTAGAATAGAAATTAATCATCAAAAGGCAATTAAGATTGATCCTCAAAAAGAAAAAACCTGAATCAATGGGCTCTGTAGTATGCTATCTTCTTGCTTGGCTTCATTTCATTGCCGCCACTATCCTGCTCCCATCTGCGTTTATTCCTTTTCCTTTTTTTCACTCAAGTCAATGAATTTTTCCCTATCATCCTGATCTTTTTTCCCTTTCGGAGCCTTCTCAGGATTAGATTTCGCAATTGGGATGAATCTCTTTCTATCTTTCTTTTCCATTCATTTTCTCCTTTCATTAAATTATATGGTTCTTCTTTACCTTCTCTTTTTTATTCCTCTTTTTTACCTTCATCTCCTTTTTAAAAAGGCTGCTGCCCATGGCTCCTTCTCCGTGGAGGTGGAAGATGAGAAAAAGGAGCCAAACAGGGGCAGCGGCCAGGATTATTAGTTAACAGTTAGTGAATACGTTTCCAACTATCCAGCTTTGGCTCATTCTCAGGTCCATCACGAATTCTATCTACCATACCTTACCCCTCATTTTTAGATTAAGTTTGATATTAATGCCCCAGCCAATTTCTAAGCTTTCTTGCTTATATTTTTACTTTCTCCAGCAGTACTTATAGCTTAGAAAACAGTCAAAATAGTCCTGGTTTCCTGCTACATATTCCACATTGGCAAAGATATGCTCTGTTATCTTGGCATCAACACCGAAGAACACCCCAAATGGCTCTTCCTCACTGAACTGAGTCTTTATCTTCTCTGTTCTAAGGAAATTCCCTTGTCCATCATACGCATTTATTGCTGCATATGAGTCGATGTCCAGCTTCTTGTATTCTGCTCCAAGATAAGGCCGGAATATACGATGGTATATGCTGATCTCTTTGCTAATGCCCATCCTGCTTATCAATTGCTCTATCTTGTTTTCTCCGGAAATAGAGGTTGCTGCATTTGGAATTTCCTGCCTTAAGATGTCACGAACGTTTTCTTCAATGCCCCTTGCTTTTCCTGTAGCCGGATCTGTCACTCTCAGGCTTTTGAGATCATGGTTGCTCTGGGAGTATGAGATCTCGCCAAATAAGTTTATTCCGTCAATAAATTCTTTGTCAGAATTAAATGTATAGATATTCCCTTTGACACCAATGCCTTTCCTTAAGGCATAATCTCCTTCGATATCAAATATACTTCCTGATTGATCGTTTCCCCTCATATTAAAGTCTACTAATCCAAGCACAATGGATAATGCCACTCCATCAACCAGGCCGTACTCAACCTTTCCTAAATATCCTTCCTCTTTGTTCTGGATAGCCGATAATGCATCATCATCTGACACCATGTTTATGTGCTGCTCTGTATAATGGGCAGATATAATTATATCTCCTTTTCCGATGTTAAATTCATCAGCACCTGCCGGAGAATTGTTTGCCATCACAGCAATGAATACAAAAACAGTAAAAAATACGATCAACATCCTTGTCTTATTCATTTTATTTCCTCTCATTTTCCAGTTAAGGATTTTCTTTCAGTTCTTTTGCTAACAGCTTCCAAGATACTTTAGATACATCATTTTCATACACCCATAGCATCACCTCCTTTGGACATTTCTTTGGGTTTTGTTAAGGTTGTGGCTCCTAATCTGATGATAAGTTTTCTCAGAAACTTTTAATCATCATTTCAGAAGCATTAAGAAAAATTACCAATTGTAAGAAACACTTAAGGACATTGCCCTCTCGTTTCCATTGCGCAGCTCAAGGCTGATAGATGAATGATCCGAGTCTTGGAATTCCAGGACTATTTTACTGCCAATACCTCCTCCCTCTTCTCCGGTTTTCCAGTCAACAGTGGAAATACCTTTGAAATTGTTTAATTCTCCTTCAAGATCTTCATCAAGCAAAGCCGGCCCTGCTGAAATGGCAAATTTATCTGTTATATAATATTTCAACAGAGCACTTAGGTATATCTGCTTTGAATTCATCTTTCCAGAGTAATCTTCTAAGTCCCCGCCTTGTTCAATGCAGCTGCCGTCAGCCAATAAACTGATCTTTTCATTAATCTTTATCTCGCTTCTTATACCATATCCATATAGCAGCCCATACTCTCCCTTAAAAGTAACATCTTCATTTGTCGGCATATAAACGGCTGTTACTTCAGTAATAGCTCCTGTTCCTAAAAGGACATAAGGTTGAAATATTCTGTTCTTATCATAGCAGAGTTCAAGATAAAGCTGGGTCAGGCTATGCTCAATATCGACAAACTGCTTCCTGTTATCTTTTGTCATCTCATTCCCGTTCTCGCTATACTCCTTGAGAAAATCCAGTCTGTTACTTGAATTCCCAAGTTTGACACTCGCTTTCCATGCATATGCAGGAACAGTAATCATTAACATAGCTACCAATAAAACAACAATTCTGGCAACATTCTTCATAACTTGTTTCCTCCTTCTTTGTTAAATCGCTTTTTAAAATACGGCATTCATTATTTTATTCACCACCTCCATGGTCTTTAATATCAAGTTCTTTTATTTCAGGGCCGGGTACATAAACTGTTTTTCCTTCTTTTTCAATGCATTTCAGGTGGATTTTTGTTTCATTTCCTAGTTTACCTATGACTAGGGGAATATCTGATTTATGGATGCTAATAATCTCAATTTCCTTAATGGACGTTTCATTACTATAAACGTGGCTGAAAAAAAAGCCAGCCAAATAAGCCATGCCTATAAAAATAAATGTAGAATAATAGCATTTTGTTCCATGGCTTTTGATATTCGCTATTGTTGTATATGTAAATAAAATGGAAACTATTACTCCTAAACTAATATTATAGTACAACATTCTCAACCTCCTTTATTTAATCTATTAATACATACGATACATCCACTTCTTCTCTTACTGCTTTCTTTTCTTTTCGTAGTTCTTTTTCGTTTAAATTTAAGACCAAAGTATAGATCATTATGAGGATTACAGCCGTAATAATTACAGAAATAATTTCTTCTCGAGCTTCTTTTCCTTTCTTTTCTAAAGATGCACCTAAGCAGTAAGCTATATAAGCCCAGGAAAAAGTCATTAATGTCCAGATTCCTTTAGTCCACTCGTTCCCTTCACCTGCAAAGAAAAGAATCCAGAAAATAGTGATTGGAAGGGAAAACAGTAAATTATTCCTTATTCTTCTGAGAATCTCTTCCCGATCCAATCTGAGTTAATTTACCCTTTCTTTCATCCTGCCTTCTGCTTTAGCAATCAATTTAATGAACATCAACATAATGCTAAAAATAGGTATAAGAAAAGCAAATTCTACCATGTTAATCTCATTTCTTGTTCATCATATGAATTAAGTCACATAAATTATTCAGCTTCACAATGCTCTATTCTACGGAACTTTATGAAATCAAAAATAATTAGAGAACAATGTTTACATATAAGTAAATGTTCTTTAATTTTTTCCCTCTTTTTCTCCCCTAAACTATTATCTGCATATGCAGCCAAATAATTATCATTGGGACAGTTGGGGGTTCTTACCAGATCCGGATACTTTTTGTACAAATCTTCTTTCTCTATCTCATCAGATGATTGAACCAATCTCAATATCTCAGAACATTCGTCACATTTTGTAATGTGCTCCATAATTTCATCAGGAATATTAGGATAAAGCCTTGCAATATCTTCACCAATTTCACAATAATTACTCATAGTAATTTTCCTTTCTTAGTTATTCAGTTTTTTAAATAGGAGCAGCTCTGCCAGATTAAGAAGGTCTTCTTCCGGAGGTAAAAGAAGATAGCAGAGCTGCCCTTTGACCACTATGCCAGAAATAGCGGAAATATCTTAACAGTAAAAATACTTAAAGAGCAAACTTACTCTCTTTATCCTATTTCTCATCTTCAGTAGCTGCTTCAAGATTCTTAATCTTTTTCAAAGATTCCTTGTCTTCGCCGGGTTGTTTACAAACATCTTCCATGGAATCGGAATTAAATAAGATGAGGGTTTTCTCATCAATCTTATATTCATTGAAACCCACTTTCTTGCCGTTCCTCTTTACTCCTATAATTTTAACGTCATCCGGCCAATTCTTACTTTCTAATTCAAATCTTATTATCTTATTTTCATTAAAATATGGAATTGTAACTGTGCTGCTAAGAGCTGCTAAGGCTATTAATGTAACATATACTGATACAGACTCAAGTTTACCTCCTTTAACTGTTTTGTTGTAGACCGTTCCTATGCATATACAGGAAAAAAGCACTATAAGCATTCCAACAATTGTCCAAAACATCATACTCCTCCTTTTCTTAACGACGTTTCTATTTTTTATAACACAAATCTAATCTACTATTTACCGATATTAATTCTCTTTTTATCCGGATTTAGAAATCTTCCACACTCTTGATTACTGGAAAAACCAATCCTCCTTTTGTTAATTTCTTTTGCTAACAGCTTTCGGCGGATTTGTGCCCCTACCAGGTCTAGTTTGCCATGTTGTTTCAGGTATAGGAATCAAAGGCACGTTGTCTCCAAGTATTTCTCCGTAATTCAGTTCTTCTTTTTTTGTTTCAACCTTGCTTTCATTCTTCTTCATTCTTCCACCTCCATTTTTGAATCTTTATTAGATTCTTTAACTTTTACCCACTTGAGTCTCTTTCCAGTTTTGATATTATAATAATTGTATCCACCTTCTGTCTTTAAGACTGGCCCAATCTTACCTTCTTCATCAAGAACAGCATACTCTTCACTACCTATCTCTTCAGCATTCTCTTCGTTATTGACATGCTTCTTTCCAATACTGAGAATCCAAATCAAAACAGCAATGATTGCAATTACTAAATACCTATTAGCTAATATATCCACTTTGTCCCGCCTTATATTAAGATTAAATTAATTACCATTAAACCCGCCTATCATATGTCAAAAGAAAACCAGCACTTAACAATTCAATGGGTGTTTCTTCAGAAAAGCAGTTTATACCTCCATATCCCGCTATATGCCATGTTCGAATAGCCCATTTTCCTTCTTTGCATCTTGCTTCTTTTACAGATAACCTTGAAATTTTTCCAGGATCCTCGCATGCTTCTATCTCATGTCCACATAATTTGCACTTAAATGCAGCAAACCTATGATATTCTATTGTGTATGCTTTTAATAGCATATACTGATGAATCCTCATACGATCCCCTCTCTTTCAATAAGTTAATCTCGCTTTCTCTGATCTTCCAGTTCATCAAGACTTAAGTCTTCTTTTTCTGGTCGGCGTTTGTTTACATTTCTAATACGCATCCCAAAAGAGCTTATTCTCTCTTCTTCATTATCAGGTTCAAAGAAATCATTGAAATTCTCACGTTCTTTTTTATCTGTCATTCTTCCGCCCCTACGTTAATGTTTGACTTCGGTAATATCTAAC
>JAGLMD010000004.1 GCA_023140175.1 Nanobdellota archaeon
AAAAAGCTAGTGGAAAATCATCTAAAAGCAAATAATCAACTGACTTTCTCCATAAAATAAAAGAACATAATTCTCAAGATATTTACTAATGGCAGCAAAAGGAATAATGCCAAGACAAAGAAAAGTATGACATGGATGAAATAAGACAGATAAATCAATAACAAACTAAAATCAAGTATCAGCATAAGTATAAAATAAACAAAGAAAACTTTAGTGAGCCTTTTTATCCTTAGATTGAATGTGGTTAAGAAAGCTGGCACAATTTTCTTTTTTCTTATAAGCACCAAAGAGATAAACCAGAAATAAGATATGAGCATCAAGAGAGTGATTAGTATGAAACTTATCACCTTCTGTGTAAATAATGGGATGATTATCTTAGAATTTAATACAGATAAGAATACAGTAAGGGAGAAACTTAAGATAATAAGGATGTAAAAGAATAAAGAGAATAAGGAGAATTTCCCAATATATTTCCAGAAGTTTGTCTTCTTATCAATTATCCTGGCTGCAAGGAAAGCATTTACTCCCTGAAATATAAACCAGACCAGGAAAACACTTAGTGCTAAGATTGCTATCCAGCCTAAGAGTTCTGAATATAAGGAATTGAACTGAATACTTGAAGCAAGATTAATATAAGATTCTGATTGGGCTTCAATACTTATAGGAATGCTGGATAGGATGCCTGTTAATTCTGATAAGTTAATCAGGAGATCATATACCCTGTTCATTATCGGATAAAAGACAGAGAAAAAGGTGATAATAGAAATAAAATCTATGAAAACTGATAAAGAGAAGAGAAGTTTATTCTTGGTAATAAGTTCTAGTATTTTTTTCAGGTCTTTTTTTAGGTGTTTCATGGTTGTTCTTCTTGTTGTTCTAGTTTGAATGAGGGTGTTAGTTCTTCGTTATTGTATTTAATCGTGATTGTTTTGGTTTGTCCCATCCAATTCAGAGCGTTTTCAGCAACAACCTTATACTGGTTGTTTTTTAAATCCTCTAAATCAAATGTTGTTATCTTTCCCTTATCAACGAAAATATTTAACTTGGTTTTCTCTATTGCTAAATTCAGAGATTCTAATTCAAATACAAAACCTATTTTCATTAACCCTGTTTCTTGGTTAGGGTTAAATTCTACTTTAGAAGATAAAGGATTTTCTACTTTTTCAACCAGGGCTGCTGCAGACTTTATAGTAATTTTAGGTTCGACTTGTTCTTCTACATAAGGATTATCATCTTTCTTAGGTTCACATACTCTTACAGTTTTACTTTTTTGATTGCAGAACCAGCCTTTTTCGCATGGTTTTCCTCCACATAGGCATGTTCTGTCAGTTATTTTCCCAACTGTGCATCCTGGGGTGCGTGTATCCACAGGCCTTAAACACCTTACTTTTACAGGAACTTCTGCCATTACCTCTTTATTTTGATACATCGCATGCTGAGTAGAGGAATCTCCTGGAACATCGCTGCTGGTGTAGAAATCAATGTGAAGCTTCCAAGTATGAAGTTGTGTTGTACAGTCTTCTCCAGTTGAACTTGCCCTTTTTATTCTTATAACTGAATCTTGAGGGGATGTACGATAAACAACACTAGCTATAGTATTACCTTCTTCTTTGTAATAAACAGCGTCTCCATCGAATACTATCTCTTCATTCGTCAATCCAATTTTCTCTCCTGTGATGTCTCTAGCAAAAGTAAATGACTTAGAGTATTGCACGTTTCCGCCTTTAATAGTAATTTGCACTTCTTCATATCTTGTGTCTTGTATTAGTCTCTTGTTATGTACAGTACCTCTTGCGACAGTTATGGCTGAGCTAACTCCTTTTATCCAAAAATCTGTATCTTTTAGTTTATAAGGTATTGGGAAATCCTGGATATGCTGTCCATTTCCATTAAATGGATACAATTTACCAGCTGATGACCATACAAGGCCATTATTTTGATTATATAATTCCATGACCATATATTTTGTATATTCATTAAACTCCCTACCGGCTGTAACTTCAGTCGGCTGTCTTTGTGAAAGTTGTAGCTTGATTATAATGTTATTTCCAGGATAATATACTGGCTCTGCTGTTGTAGGCTCATTGAAGAACCTTATGTAATCTTCTTCTCCTGTTTCTAGTTCGCATCTATATCGCCCTTCTGCTATATCAAACTTACAGAAAGCTGGTGCTGAATCTCCAACATCTTTGATATTACATACTATTGGTTTATCACTTGATTTATCAGAATCTGCAGAGGTCCATGTAACATGTACTTTATCATATCTGTAAAAAGCATTATCTACATTAATATATTCTTCCTCATCTATAATCTGGCCTCTTGATGCAGTTCCTGGCCCTATATTTATACGCAGTGTCTGTTTTCCTTGTGGCAATTTTGCACAGTCGCATTCTCCAGTAGGAGTGTTGCAGCTATAATCATCTGAACAAATTAAGTGTACATTATAGCTGAGCTGCGAGCCTGCAACCATCCCTAACCCGAGATGATAGTTATAAGTTGTTAAACCAGATGGATTTGAAGCTGGATTAAATGAAATGAATCTTCTTTTGCAGGGATAAGGTACAGCAACTGTCTCTACATCAATAGAAACATCTTCTTCCAGCATAGCCATAACATCTAAATCCCATGTCCCTGTAAATGCCCATAAGCAGGCAGAGTGAACTACTTTTTTCTCTACAAACATTGTTTTCCAGATTGGAGAATCTCCATATCTGCCTGCAACGCTGTCAGAAACCTTTGAGCCTGCTGAAGTCAATGCTCCCATGAAATTGCCTATGCCGCCAGATGTTTCTCTCTTATGTCCTGCAGAGAATTTATTTTTAAAGCAAGAGATAAACTCGTAGAATAAATCGCACACATAGACCGAAAGGAGGGCTTTGCACATCCCTGTAGAGCCATCTCCGGTCATCAAAACTGTCTGGAAGCATATCTGCATTGCCTGGAGGATTTTCTTCCAGAGCCCTAAATATGAGGTTATTCCCGGCAGGCAGACGCATTGGACGCTTCTTAATAATCCGGATCTGGGGTCAGCTATGTATTCTTTATCTGTTGTGCCAAAGTGATCCTGGAGAAGTATGTAAACTTCGTCAGCCCTATTCGGATATCCCTCACCAACAGCATCATAATATTTGTCAATAAAATCATTTCTAGCCTTTTTGTTATACCTATCCGAATACTCTTCTGTTGTTGCTGTATCAATCTCGAAATAGCCAAACTGTGTCAATGGGACAAAAACCCTTTGTGTTGAGACTCTTGATGGCTTGCCTGGCTCAAAATCAGATTGAGCAGATTCCATATTAGAAGTGACATGACCAATCTCTGCAAATTGTATTGCTGGACTTGCGTCTCTTGCACTGATGCTTTTTGTGAATCTTTCTGGAATCGTCCTAAACCAGATAGATTGTCTGGACTCTCCTGCTAAATAGATAACTTTTACATCCCTACCTGTTTCATCTTTGTACTCATCAATCTCGGTTATAGATCCATCTTTTTTAAAGGTATCATGCGCATTAACAACCTCGCCTGGCTTTCTCCCATCCGGCTCGCAGAAGCCTGCTGCTGAATTCCAGAATTTTCTTATGCTGCCACAGTCAGGATCTTCATTGATATCCATATCTGTACTTTCTTCTAAAGCAACACATTTAGATTCTTTTAACTCATCCATAACCAAGCAGGCTGAATCCCATTGCTCCATATATTCATAGCCGCAACAGTCTTTGGTTGGTATATGTAAATCTGAACAATCTTTTTCTCCTTCTCCTTTTTCTGCTTTTTTCTGGTTCTTATAATCTTTATAAATATCATCTATATCTTTATAAGGCAGGCCTTGTGGCTTGTAAGATTTAATATTTGAATCTTGATATTTTTCATCTTTTATTTCATCACGATAAAGAGCACAGTCAGACTCTATTTTCTTTATATTTTTATCACCTACATTCTTGTATTTATTGACCATATCCCTAACATATTTCTGGAAAGTTGGAGCAGAAGGACAGAAAATCCTGTCGCAAACAAGATGCATCTTCTTCTCAAAGTTTTTCCTGCTCCTTATTGCGTCTTCGCATTGCTTGCAAGCAGCTTCTTGATCTGAATCATAACCTTGATCTTCGCATTGGCCTGTCTTTGCAATGTATATGTCCCATTTTTCATCACTCTCACTAAAAATATTCAAAGCATCTGAGAATTCACATTTGAAGCTTTCCTGAACAGCAATCACATAATCCATAACCATGGTTGCGGCACAGCCAATGAACAATACCTGCTTTATTGTGTTCAAAGGAACTAAAATTTGATCTATTGCAGTGATTGATTCATTAATCAAATCTATTGCAGACCTTAAAAAGGATTCGGGCAATTTATTTGATGGAAGCCTTTTGTCTATTGCTATTTCAATATCCCAGCATTGTCTTTGTATACCTTCTTCAATCTCTTTTCTTTCATAAGCAAAAGTTGTGCTCCCATTAGCATCATCATAAGAGAAATGAATCTCCATCATCAAGGGAATTCTTATACAGCCATAGCCTGGAACAAGGCAGTCTCCTTCCTCAAGACGGTGTTTGTAAAGGTAATCCTCCATCTCCAATGTTGTTAATTCATCTTCACTCCTTCCTTCTTTAGCTTCTTCTGAATCCATGAAAAGGCTGCCTGAATCCAGCTTCTTAACATTCAGAAGAACATAGCCTTTTGTCTGATCCCAGTCTTCCATATACTGCGGCTGGTTAACCCAATCTAAGTCATATCTTTCCTTATCTGCATCACTTAATTCAGGAAATCTCATACGCACAAAAGTTATTTTACCTTTCCTTATTGAGCCGCCCTGCCATTTAATGTTGTTTACTGGAATGCCAATCTGGGCAAGACCTTCAAGCATCAATCTTGGGGTTAATATAGATGGAGATGCTTCTCCTAAATCAATACTCCACCAGGAGCCATAGCCGCAGATAGCCAGAATAATCTCGCCCTCTTCAGGATCTGATTCAAGGCCTGAGACTGTTGATGCTATAATCTTAATGTTATTTTTCCATGAGCCAGGCTCATAAGAAGCATAAAGACTGCTCACTCTTCTCTCAGGGTCATAGTCTGTTTCTTCATTTATTTCGTGATAAAGTTCTTTTTCAAGTTTTATATGGACACTGAATGTTCCATCTTCATTAGCAAGCTCTGAATAAGGCTTGTCATTTACATAAACTGTCACAATGACTTCCTGGCCTTGTTTCTTACTTACCTCGCCTTTAACAGTAACATCCCTTATGTAGCTTGGGCTTAAATCACGAAGATTGTGTTCCATAATTACCGGCTGTTCTGTCTCGACAATTGTTTCCTGTTCTATTGTTACTGAATTGCCTGCTTTATCAGTTGCTGTGATGGTAATAAGATTTTTTCCATCCTGAAGATCTACGTTCTGTGAAAAAGAGCCTGAAATCAAGACAGATTCATAGCCATAATCTTCCTGGGTGCAATAATCTATCATTTCCTCAAAACTATCATCTAGTTCAGATGCATTGGCAGAAACAGTGATGCTAACAGGAGCTGATTTTTGTCCT
Source organism: Nanobdellota archaeon (assembly GCA_023140175.1). GTDB lineage: Archaea > Nanobdellota > Nanobdellia > Woesearchaeales > WJIZ01 > WJIZ01. The sequence continues at coordinate 5,547 of JAGLMD010000004.1, forward strand.
TCTGTGCATTTATGATTGTAGGCAGCTACTTCATATGTATATTTTCTGGATTTATTTAAGGCAGGGTCTATGAAATGGTTGTCTGTGTAAGATGTCATCTTTTTTCCATTTCTATATATGAGATAGCCTGCCAATGATTCATCTTCTATAGTATCCCATTCAAGCTCAACAGAGTTTTCTTCTGCCCTTACTAATTTAAGGTTAGAAACCTGAGGCAGGAATTCAAGTTTTTTCCCGCCGGAAACAACATCTATCTCAAGAGTGACTTCTTCATTAACAGAACCTTCAAGAACAACATTCTGCTCATTAGTATATTCACTTAGTTGAGTGATATTAAATATTGGCGGTTCGGTATCTATGAAGATTTGCTTTTCAAGATATGCTTCAAATCCTACCTGGTCGATCGCAACTAATTTTACTTTATTGCTTTCTAGTTTAGTGTCAAGGCTTATTCCTGAAAACTTGAAGATGCCATCTGATTCTGTGTTTACTGCACGCTTTAATTCATCATTGACATATACCCTTACCCTGGCTAATGGCTCTGTCTTTCCTGTTATTTCTAATCTATTGCCATTGTGCCAGTCAGGCAATTCAGCTTCAATAGTTGGCGGTTCATTATCTTCTCCTGTCCTGAATTTATTTATCTCGCTTTCAACACAATTATCATTTGCATCACAAGATTTGACCTTGTAATGATATATTTCTCCATCTAACAAGCCAGTTATTTCAACTAGATGTTCATCTACAGATTCGTTTTTTTCTGTCTTGTTTTCAACATCTACAGTTGAGCCATAATAGACTATTGAAGAAGATTCTTCATCTGTAAGCCATCTTATCCTTGCACTGCTGCTATGCAGATCCTGAATAGCCAATTCAGATATTTTTGGAGATGTATAATCCTGCACTAAAGTGGTAATCTGCTTTACAGCTGATACCTGGCCAATATTATAGGATGTATCTACTGCAGCAACTTTGTATTGATATGTTGTGTCTGTTAAAAGCCCTGAATCTTTGTATTCTGCCTGGGTTGTGTTTGCTATGTTGATGTTATCTCTAAATATCATATATTTCATGATGTCTGATTCTGAAGCAGGAGCCCATTTTATCTTGATATAATTAAGGCCGACACTATCTTCTGCTAATCCAATAACTCTTGCTGGCGCTTGAGAGTCTTTTGTTGTGAAGGTGTAATATGCTCCAGAATTATCATCTATGATCTCTGTTCCTGAAAGATCTACAGAACTTATCTTGTAATAATATTGCCTTGATTCTTCCAAGCTAGCAAGGATTATTTCATGGTCAGTTATATAATCAGAATGTTCTAAAATTGAGCCTGTGGTTTTTGTCAGGCCATAATGGACAGTGCCATTTGCGCTAACATCAGTAAGCCATGTTATTGCAGCTGAATTTTGTTGTGGATCAGCATCAATACCTGATATAGAGACAGCAAATGAAACTGGCATGAAGATTATAAGCAGAGCTAGGAAAAATGCGATACTTGACTTTATTTTCAGTTTCATATCAATTCTGGTGCAATGGTTTCATTATAGTCTCCCATAAGCAGGTATGCCATCATCTTCAGCTTATCTTCCTGGGTGAATGGGAATGGCACATACTTTATGATATGGAATATTACCTTATCTGAGTTTGCAACATCTAAGCCTGAAACTTTCCATTTTCCTTTATAGCCGCCGATATATTCTTCGCTTTGCGTCAATGCAATATCTAATTCATAAGCTGCATCTCCTTCTATAAGTTCAATCTTATTTTCTATTGGATAAAGCTTATATTGCTCAAAATCATCTGATATTATCTGTATGGAAACATTCATATCATCTTCCAAAGGCTGTTCTGATTCCAAAGAGTCCCCTATGCTGTTGTACCTATGGAAAACAACTTCATAATCAAGTTCTTTTAACTTGGTCAATTCTAAGTTAATGCCATCTTCATCGGTTAATTGTTTCTTGGCTTTAAGGTAGCCTTCTTTTTCTGCTATTATGAAAGGGTTTGAACAAGATGCTGGCAAGGTTGTCCTTAACCTGTAACTGCCTTGATCTGCTGTTGTCTGGCCCAGGTCACAATGATATTTGAAACATTGAAGAGAGATATTCACTTCATCCAATTCTACATTTGAATAGCCTTGTTCTTTGCCATATACCCTTATATCAGCTATGTTATCTCCTCTGTCGGCGCAAAATCCGCGATCATAATATGTTGTTGTGAACATATCATAGCCATAGTTAATCTTATATGGCTCATTATTATGTATGGTTACAGGCATGGCAAAACTGAATAGATAACCTTCTCCATTAAAGGAAACATCATCTCTTATTGTTGTGATGACAGGATAGTTTGCATCATAGATGAAATGATAGGCATTTACACAGAGGAATCTTATGTATTGCTTGCTGCCCTGGACAAGCTTAGACCTTAGTATGCCATTGTCATGAGGCCTTCCGATCAGATCCATGCCGACTTCTGGAAGAAACTTAAAACCTACTGTAATCATGCTTTCTTTATCAAGGCCTGCGTCCCAGAACATATGCAGATATTCATAAGCATCTTCAGGAACATTTTTAGGGTAGTTGCCTTCTGCAATATCTTCCATGTGATATTCCAGCAGTTTCTTATATTCTGATTCCTCCTCGAGGAATGGACGATAATCAGTATTTTTTACCCTTATCCTTGGCAGATTGTAGAAAAGCATCTCTTCAACCTGTCTTTTAATTCCGAATATATCCCATTCCAATACCTTGCAGGTGAATTTCATGTCTGTGAAAGGAACATTTGGATTAGAGGCCATCAAGTCTATTGTAAAGTTCTCAAGAAATGCATATCTTACTTCTGAATCAAGTATCTTGTTTGCTATTTCTATAGTTTTCCTTAATCTGACTGGTACACTTGTTGAGAACTTCTCCAGCAAAGTATATGTTTTATTTGTCCTATAATAAACCCTGATAGGATATTCCATGACTATGCTTATATCATTTTTGTTCAGGAAGGTTGTTACTTTCATATCATCTATCTCAGTAAACTGGTATTCATCCTTGAAAACATTAAAATCATCTATGCAGTCATTTGTGTGCTCTTCAACATAAGTGGATATCTCTCTTTGCACAGCTGCTATTGTCGGAACGTATCTATTTCCCTTGTAGAACCAATAGGGCAGCTTGATTATGCCCAGGCCATCAGGGTTAACATACCTTGATGGATTAAAATCCATATTTAGAGGGATGTCAATATAACCGCCCTGCATACCTATTAATCTGACTGCATCTTCTGCCGATCTTGCCATACATTCTTCTATATATCTGCCAATAGGTTCAAGCTGCTCATCTAATATCTCCGGGTCTTTTATAATGAAGTTCATCTTGAAGTAGATAAAGAGGACTATAGAGAAAAGTATAATAAGCCCTAATATTATGAATATAGTTATCTGTGCTCTTTTTCTGATGCCAATCATCCTCTTTTTTTACTTTTGTTGATACACTTCTATAAGCAATAACCTTGTCCATGCGAAATAAAAGAGATATATTACAATGTTAACAGTATTGGCCATCATAGGAGCCATCCAGGCAGTCAAAGGAACCGATAATACATAATATGCCAGTGCTATAACAGCAACGATAACATAAGTTAAGCCCATATCCTTAATTCTCTTTGTGCCTTCTTTAATTGCACGGGTGAATAAGTTTATTTTCTCCTCTTTAGCATACTTTATGAAAAGTATGTCTGAGAAATATATAAGTACCAAGAGGAAGAACAATAAAGCATATACGTTAAAGCCCTGCCTTAATGTTATTAAGATAATCACTGAAAGAACGCCGCTAATGCCAAACCATATCAGGCCAAGAGGGATGGATTTAAGCAGGTATGATGGCTTAATCTTGTCTCCATAACTCAGTTTCCATAATAATGCCCTTGACACACCAAAGATCAGAGTGATGACTAAAGGAACAACCACAACTAAAAGCACAATGTAATGGAAAAAGGATTCTACAGCAATAGAAAGCTGCATTATCTCCACCCTTGTTAAGCTATAAACGCTTTCAGGAAGAGATATGCTCCCCATCTTTTCTGATAAAAGCTTCCAGAATATCAAAATGATGGAGAAGACAGTGAAATGCGAAAGGAAATCAAGAAACATGATCCCTAAGATAGATGGCTTTATCTTCTTCAGGCTTTTTA
>JAGLMD010000040.1 GCA_023140175.1 Nanobdellota archaeon
ATTATTACTATTATTATTACTATTAATGGTATTGTATATAATAAGTAATATATAAATTTTTCGGAGAAATATAGTAAAAAACGCCAGCGCCCAGATTTGAACTGGGATACCCTTAACGGGAACAAGATCTCCTTATCCGGTAATAAAATATCAAAAGATATTCCAGTCTTACACCTTCAATATATATCAGTTTGCGCAGTACCAGATTGTGCCACGCTGGCATCAAGAGAAAAGAATGAATATACAATTTATAAGTTTAACGAAAAGTTTTATTAATATACTAATTTTCTCAAACATCATGAAAATCCTTGTGATAGGTGCTGGTGCTTTAGGCTCAGCAGTCGGTGGTTTTCTGGCAAAAGCAGGGCATGAAGTTATTTTTGTTGGGAGAGAAAAACATATCTTAGCTATTAAAAAGAATGGCCTAAAAATCAGCGGCATTTGGGGCGAGCACCTTGTCACCAATATTCAAGCTAAGACGGATATAACTAATCTTTCCCCACAAGAGCTTATTCTAGTGACTACTAAATCATTTGATACTGTAGCTGCAGCAAGACAGATAAAGCCTCTTATTGATAAAAACACAACCATCATTAGCCTACAGAATGGTCTGGGAAATGAGGGGATTATTCAAAAAGAATGTGGTCAGGATAAAGTGCTTGGTGGAATGGTCATTATTGGATTTGAACTCTTAGTACCTGGTCATGTAAAGGTAACTGTTTTTGCAGATAAGATTAAGATAGGAGAAATGAATCATATTATGACTGAGAGAGTCAAAAAGATTGTTGAAATATTTAACGAAGCTCATTTGCCGACTGATGCTGTAGATAATATCAAACAGTTTCTTTGGGCTAAATTATTGTACAACTCCTGCTTAAACCCATTGGGTGCTATTTTGGGTGTAGAATATGGAAAACTTGCAGAGCATCACAGTTGGAGAATTATTCAGAAAATAATAAGAGAGGCTTTCGTTGCGACCAAAAAAGAAAATATTCCATTGTTCTGGAAAACTCCTGAAGAGTATGAGCATTATTTAAAAACAAAACAACTGCAGCCTACTGCTTCACATAGGCCATCTATGCTTCATGATCTGGAAAGAGGAAGAAAAACAGAGATTGATTTTCTTAATGGCAGGATTGTCGAGTTAGGAGACAAACATGGTATTCCTACTCCTGTAAATGCAATGCTTTGTAATCTTATTAAGTTTAAACAACGATAATATTTAAATAAATATTGGAAAAAAGCAATTAAGATTATCTTATGGATTTGAAGAATTGGATAAGATAAAAAAAGCACTTGAGTATATGAAAGAAGCCATTGCATATGCTAAAAAGAATAATTTTTAAACATCAATCATCTCAATCTCGATGTTCAAGCCTTCTGGAATGTGAACCCTCATAACCAGTTTAAGAGCCCTTTCATCAATGCCCAAATCAATAAGCCTTTTATGAACTCTTGCTTCATAACGTTCCCAGGAAGCTTTGCCATCACCACAGGGAGATTTCCTTGTTGTTATCTTGAGTTTCTTTGTAGGCAATGGAATCGGGCCACGCATGTCAACTCCTGTTTTAGCAGCTATATCTTTTATAAATAAGCATACTTCATTAATCTTTGTTATGTCTGTACTTGCTAGTTTTATTCTCGCTTTCTGCATGATTACTTCCTCAAAGGCTTATTTCATGATAATCTTGGGTTACCATGATCCGGGAAAAACCGGCCAGGTAAAAAAATAAAATTTATTTCTTCACCAGATCAATACACATTCCTGCAGCTACAGTTGCTCCAGAATCCCTTATTGCAAATCTTGCCATCTGGGGTATTTCCTTGAACTTTTCTATGACTAATGGCTGTACCGGCCTTATCTTAATAATGGCCGCATCTCCATTTTTTACAAAATCAGGATTTTCCTGAACTGTTTCGCCTGTTGCTGGATTGATCTTTTTCTCAATTGCTATGATTTGACATGCCACCTGTGCTGTATGTATATGGAACACTGGTGTATAGCCAACAGTAACGACAGATGGATGGTTCAATATAACCATCTGAGCTGTAAATTCCTGAGCTACAGTAGGTACATTGTCAGAAGGCCCTATGACATCTCCCCTGGTAATATCTTTTTTGCCAAAGCCCCTAATATTGAAGCCGATATTATCTCCTGGCTGGGCTTGCTGCAACTGTTCATGATGCATCTCTATTGACTTAACTTCTCCCGGAACTCCTTTACCTTCTCTTCCAGGAACAGCTGTAACCTTATCGCCTATCTTCATAATCCCTGTTTCAACTCTTCCAACTGGTACAACACCAATTCCTGTGATATTGTAAACATCCTGTATTGGCAGCCTTAATGGAAGTCCTGTTGGTTTTTCAGGTTCTTTAATATCATCTAAAGTTTCCAATAAAGTCTTTCCCTTGTACCATGGCATCTTTTCAGATTTCTTTGCAACATTGTCTCCTTTCAAAGATGCAAGTGCAAGGAATGGAATCTCATCTGGCTTGTAGCCGACTGTCTTCAAAAGTGTTGAGACATCTTCCTTAACTTTTTTGTATTTCTCTTCAGAATAGTCAACTCCACTGATATCCATCTTATTTATTGCAATAATAAGCTGGTTAACTCCTAATGTTCTTGCCAGGAATGTATGCTCTTTTGTCTGAGCATTAACACCATCGTTAGCTGCAACAACTAGAACTCCAACATCTGCCTGTGATGCGCCTGTAATCATGTTCTTGATAAAATCCTTATGGCCAGGAGCATCGATTATTGTGAAATAAAATTTGTTTGTATCAAATCTTTTATGAGCAAGGTCAATTGTGACTCCTCTCTCCTGCTCCTCCTTTAGGTTATCCATAACAAAAGCAAACTCAAAGCCGCCTTTTCCTAAAGATTCAGCTTTTTCTTTCAGCTTTCTCATAGCCTGCTCATCAATATTACCTGAATCAAAGAGCAACCTACCTACAGTTGTGGATTTACCATGATCAACATGTCCTATAAATACAATATTTATGTGTGGTTTTTTATCAGCCATTTTATATCCTCCAATTCTTATGTTTTTTAGTATGATTTAACTCCTCTAAGGAATTCTGAAGCATTTATAAAGCTTACTGAATTATGCACCTAACATAGCATCACTAAGGCCTTTTCTTTCCTTAAGCTGAGATTTTATTTTTTCCTGTAGTTCTTCAGGGAGCTTTTCAAACATCTGATCAACCAAGCTTGAGTTTCCTCTTCCAGCTGTTGCTGATCTAAGTTCAGAAGCCCATCCAAATAATTCTGCTACCGGAAGCTTTGCTTTTGCTATAACCAGGCTGCCTTCCTGGTTCATCTCTAAGAGCTGTCCTCTTTTGTTTGATATTATCTTTGAAATATCTCCCATAAATTCTGAAGGAGCCTCTATACGCATGATCTGTAATGGCTCAAACATCACTGGCTTGGAAAGCATCATAGCCCCCCTTATACCTTCCCTGACAGCAGGGTAAACTTGTGCGGGGCCCCTATGAATAGCATCTTCATGAAGCTTCATATCCATCAGCCTTATCTTTACCTTTATACAAGGCTCTTTCGCTAACGGGCCTCCCCTCATGACATCTTCAAACGTGTCAAAGATAAGTTCTATCACTTCGCCTAAATGAACCTGCCCCCTTGTCTCATCAACCAGTATATTGCCTTTGTATATGTTTTTTATCTTGATAGCGCTTTTTGAATCCATGCCTGCGTCTATCAGAGCATCTCTTAAAGCAGAGTCTTTTTTCTTCACTCTTCCTTCCTTGATCTTACCTTCCTTTATATCCTGATATATCTGGTCTTCTAATGGCTCAACTGTGAAATAGAATTTGTTATGTTTATTGGGAGATTTTCCTTCAACTTCCTGGGTTGAGGGCTTGGTGACTGTTTCCCTGTATACTACAATAGGGGGAGAAGTCTTTACTTCAACATTTTTTTCTGATTTTATCCTGTTTTCAATAACTTCTAAATGCAGTTCTCCCATTCCATGCATCAAATGTTCTCCAGTCTCTTCATTGATCTCGATCACTATAGATGGATCTTCTTTTGCTACAGTCCTAAGGGTATCGATAAGCTTTGGCAGATCGGCTGGCTTTGCAGCTGAGATTGCTTTAGTAACAACAGGCTCGAAAATATGTGTGATCTCTTCAAAAGGGATAGTTGGCTGTAGGGTGACTGTCTCTCCTGGGTAAGATCTTATTCCACTTATCCCTATGATATTTCCCGCCGGAACATTCTCTATTATCTCTCTTTTTGCGCCATTGTAGATAAAGACCTGCTGTATTCTTGTGTTCTGCTTCATCCTGTTAAGGTAAGCTTCAGTGCCTTTGCTCATTGTACCTGAGAATAATCTTCCAGCTGAAATTTCGCCTGCCTGAGGATCAACAACAATTTTGGTCACGACAAAAAATAAAGGCCCATTTTGGTCACATGCCAATAATGACCTGCCTTCTTCTGATTCAAGATCGCCTTCCCATATTTTTGAAATCCTGTATTTTTGAGCATCTATCGGATTGGGAAGATGATCCACAACCATATCGAGGATAACTTCATGTATAGGGGCTCTTTTTGCCAGCTCTTTGTAAGCATCTCCTTCTTTTTTATAAGCATCTATGATATCTTTGAAAGATATGTTATTCTTCTGCATGTAAGGCAGGCTTAAAGCCCAGTTATGGAAAGCAGAGCCGAACGCAACAGTTCCTTCCTGTACATTCAAGGCCCATTTATCGCCATATTCTTTTTCTGCTATCTCTTTTATGAGCCTGCTTACATGTGTTATCATCTTGATGAATCTTTCCTGCATCTGTTCTGGTGTCAGTTGAAGTTCTTTTATCAATCGGTCAACCTTGTTTATGAAAAGAATCGGTTTTACTCTTTCTTTCAGAGCCTGCCTTAATACTGTTTCAGTCTGCGGCATTACGCCTTCTGAAGCGCAGCAAAGTACAATTGCACCATCTACTGCACGCATGGCTCTTGTAACATCCCCGCCGAAATCAACGTGGCCTGGAGTATCAATTAAATTTATTAAATATTCATCTCCTTCAAAATTATGAACCATAGAAACATTAGCTGAATCTATTGTTATGCCTCTTTCTTTTTCGTCTTCATGAAAATCTAATGCTAATTGCTTTCCTGCCAGCTCTTCTGACATCATTCCCGCACCCGCTAATAAGTTATCTGAGAAAGTTGTCTTTCCGTGATCAATATGCGCGCATATAGCAATATTTCTTATCTTAGAAGGCTCTTTCATTATCCTTGTAACCTTATCAACCATCTTTTCTGACATCGTTCATTCACCTTTCCAGAATAGTTTTTCTAATTTAACTTCCTTTAGCTCTGTAGGAAATAGAGTATATAATAATTCATCAGGCCTGAACCAAAGCTTAATTTCACGTTCAGCTTCCTTGGTGTTTTCAGATGCATGGACCACATTCTCAAACACTCCTGCTGATGTTATTCTTCCATATTTTCCCCTAATTGATGTTGGATCCGCCCTTTCTGGATTTGTTTCTCCAGTAATTTTTCTTATCTTCCTGCAAGAATCTTCTCCCTGGTATACTAAAGCCAAGACTGACTTTGTATGGTATTCGCCTTTTATGTAGCTTATGAGCTCATCGAAGAATTTCTCTTCTCTCAGGTGCTGGTAATGCTCTTCAGCTAATTCACTAGTTACCTGAATGACTTTTGAGCCTATAATCTTCAAGCCTGTCTCTGAGAGCTTTGAGATTATGTCTCCTGTGAGTTGTTTGATAACTCCATCAGGTTTTATCAGGACTAAGCTTTGTTCAATTGCCATGTTTTATGTATTTCGAACTCCATTTTGTTGTGATGGCCTTTCTTTTTAGTTTTAGCATGTTTTTTTCACATTTTAAAGAGCAAAAGTCTAATGCTTTGCCTTCTTTGAGGACATATATCTTACCTGTGCCCTGCTCAATAACTCTCCCGCAAAAAGTACATTTTACCATTTTAACCAGACCTTCCTCTTCCAGCCCTTCCTAAAGGCTTTGCTTCAATTTCAGTCTCTCTTAGCATTAGGACATCTCCAATCTGTACAGGACCTTTAACATTTCTTCTTAGGACTTTATTTGAGTCACGGCCTTCTAAGATTTTACATCTTACCTGGATAGCTTCTCCCCTGGAGCCAGTTCTTCCTATAATTTCACTTACCTGTGCAGGAAACGCTCTTGTGAAATGCACCCCGGATTTCTTATCTGGCTTTTTTTGAAATTTTGATTGAGGTTCAGCCATTTTTATTCTTCCTTAGCTTCTGTTGGTTTTAGTTTTTCTAGTAATGCTTTTGCTTCGCCTTCATTTACAATAGCAACTGCTGATGTCCCAACTTCAATGCCGGAGGCTGCCCCCAATTCTTCTTTAGTTGCAATCTCGAAACAAGGTATATTTTTTTCTTTGCATAAAAGCGGGATGTGCATTATCACTTCTTTAGGCTCGACATCTTTAGCATAAGCTACTAATTTAGCTTGCCCTTTTTCTATTGCTTTAGTCGCTTCATTAGAGCCTTTCCTGATTTTGCCGGTTGCTTTTGCAACTTCTATTGCTTCTAATACATTATCTTCGCTCATTTTAATTCCTCCTTAAAAGGTAAATATCAGAAAGATATTCCCTCAATCACCCTCTCGGGATCATTTATCACTGGTAAGAAAAAGGAATTGAAAAGGGTTTAAAAAGGTTACGGCAGGAGGATTTAGAAAGTGTGCTATCACGTTTTTAGTTTACACGAAAAATCAAGAAATTTTTAGATAAGGAATAAATACAAGTTCTTTTAGTTTCGATATATGCGCATAAAAGACATCCCCGGGTGAAATAGGCTGGGGATATATTTAACCTATTTCATAATAGCCTTTATTGTTGAAGAAAGCTAGTTTGAATTTATATTCTGGGATAGATGTTCTTTTGCTTAGTGCTTCTCTATAGAGTAAGAGTTGAGTGATGGCTTGGCGTTTGTTTATTGGTTCTGGTTTGTAGTCCAGGATATGTAATTTATGATATCTTAGCTGAAGGATATCAATGTGGCCTGTTAATGGTTTGGGTTGGTTTAGATAAACCGGAATCTCTGTTGCAATTGTTGCTGTATCATTAATTAGCATGAAATTTTCAATGATATTATGTCTTTGTCTGTTGTCATTTATAATTTGTAATGCTATTTCTGCTAGTTTTACTGCGTAGTTTTGCTTTTTTCTTAAATTTATGTTCGGGATGATTTTTTTAGCTTGAGAGATTCTTTCCGAGTTCTCGAAGATTTGTTTTGGAAGAGATTTGTTTATTTCTTTTAGGTAAGTGATGAGAGCTGGAAATTTTTTTGCGAATTCTAGTTTTAGGCTATGGTATTGATAAAGGAAAGGTTGGTTGTGATGGATGAATCGCTTTTTTATTATTATATTGTGCTTTGGTATGTTTTTTATCTTGTCTCTTAAGCGGTTGAATGGAAGAGGAAATGAGCTGAGCCAGTTGTGGATTGTTGAGGATGGAATTTCTTGTTTTCTTAAGGGCTGGCCTAGGTTGTAAGCGGAGATTGCTTGGAGGATTGTTTTGAGGGAGTAGGTTTTATTGGTTTGGAGAGATGGCTGATCAAGGAAGGATTTATTGCAATTGGGATTCTTGCAGAGATATCTCTGGATTAGGCTAAATTTGTTTTTTCTATAGCCCCATTTGATTGATTTGTGGCCACAAAAAGGACATTTTGGGCTATTCGAAGGGGGTTTTTTGGGCATTAGTCTATGGTTGTTAGATAGTGTTTTTAAAGTTTTTTACCAACTGAATTTGGGACAAGGATGCGGGGAATAGGGGGAATGGAGAAAGATCCACCATTATATAATAACTATAAAAGCTTTTATAGTTGCTAACTTATTCTCATAAATATAAAAAAGAGGTGATATATAAATAATCCATTATTTATCACTTTAGAATAGAAAAATTTATATAATTGGTCAGTATTATTTATGGGTGAGAAGCTTTATGTGCGAAAAAGAAATTATAATTAACGGAACCAAGGTTAAGGCAAATGTGCCTGATACCTGGCTAGAAGATTCTGAGTAAAATTATTTCTTTGGTTTAATTATTTCTTGAGGCTTGTAAACTTTGGGATAAAATGCGACTTTATCTTCATGATTCGAGAAATCTCCCCTTAATTTCTTGTCATGAGTGCACAAAGGAATTTTTAATTTTTTAGCTATTGTAAAATATTTAGAACCAAACTTCCCCAAATCTCCGCTCTCATCCATATCATATGTATCTGGTCATTCAGGCAGTATGATCCTGTTTCTTTATATAGTTTTAGGCAGGAAGTATGGTCTTTTACCTGACGGATTTGGGACAGGAGGATGGGGAATTATGGAAGGATAAGAGGTGTGGTAGGGAAATCAGAGAAAGGAGTTTTACCAACCGAATTTGGGATAGGGGGATGGGGAATTCTTGAAAGTTATTTTTTTAGAAGCAGAATTGCAATATAGGCAAGCTGGATTATTTCTTAGATTCATCTAGAATTTTTTTTATCTCTTTTTTAAGCTTTGGCAGGTCTTTTTCCAAAATATCCCAGACCATATCAATGTCAACGCTGAAATACGCGTGAATCAGGATATCTCTTGTGCCAGCAATCTTTTTCCATTCTATATTTGGATTTCGGTTTTTTGTCGTCTCAGAAACATTCTTTATAGCTTCGCCGATAGTCTCTATTCTCCTGATTGTCGCGTCCTGGATATCTTTGTCTTTCCTGAATGCAGTTAGAGATATGCCTTTTGTGGACTCTTCTATATGTTTTATGCGCTCCAGCACATGATTTAAGTAGATTCTGTCATCTCTCATAGGATTCTCACTTCATCTCCAAGAATAGTTTTCTTCAGTGGAGGATATATTGATTTGTATGTAAGAACATCAAATTTTCTCTTGAATTTTTCTTCCAGCTCAAGTTGCAGGCCGACAAGGTCGAAAAGGCTTTTTCTTCCTTTAAACTTTATGAGCATATCTATATCAGAGTTCTTCCTAGCTTCTCCCCTGGCAACAGAGCCGAACAGCCCAGCTTTCACTACTCCATTCTTCTTTAATATTGGGAGTGATTTCTTCCTGATGTTTTCAATTACTTTATCCATGATTATATGCAAGGGGCTAATATATATAAAGGTTATGACAGGGATTGACATGGGATTGCTATAGGATTGATTGGGGAAGATGGGGTTTATTAGACCTCATGATTTGGGACATGGATATGGGGAATTATAGGGGTGGGAGTTGCAATAGGGGAATCGG
>JAGLMD010000041.1 GCA_023140175.1 Nanobdellota archaeon
TTAAAGAGATAATTTCTACTTCACTACCCCTTATTGTATAAACCATTCTCCAAGCTCCAGAAAGATTAACTTTCCATAAGTTATTGACATCATAATCTTTAATGTATTCCTTTGGGATTCTGTCTTTTGGAATATGGATTCCATATTCTGGATTGTCTCTTAATATCTCAATCTTTTGCTTAATTGAGTTGAGTAATGTTTGGTGATCACTACTAGTAATTCCTTTCTTAATCTCATCACCCACAACTTTATTCAAATCATCAAATTCCTCTTTTGCATCTCCAGTAATTATTACTTTTGTAGGTTTTCCTTTAAACACTAAAAAATCACCCCTTGATTTTTTATGCACCAAAAATCAATAATTTTTGTCTGCATCATAACTCAACTCCTTCTGATATTGCTTTATCTAGTTTCGGGCTTGGATTATATACCCATACTATGCCTTTTCTGCCATCTAATATTTTCCCACTATCCTCCAGATATTTTAGTATAACATTCAAAGTTTGATGCATTATTTTTGTAGGTAATTTTCTCTTTAGCTGTTCTCTGCTAATAAGGTTATTAGCTTTCTTTAGAACTTCCTCTACCATCAATACTGTCTTTAAATTTGGATAATGTATAATTTCTAAGTTTTGCATTTCAATCACCATTTTATATGAACTTATATAATAATATATATAAACTTATATAAATAACTTTCGCTTTTTAGCCCCTCATTCTTTTAGATAAGTATAGCGGAGAAATTAGAAAATATTAAATAGTATTTATAACAAAATCTAGATATGATTAAAAAACATCATTTTCTTTTGGCATTAGTTTTTGTGATGATTGTTCTAAATGTGTCGGCAGTTTTAGGCTCTGGCATCCCAGAAAGATGTGCTGGTCCTAGAGATTTCGACTGCTTAGACAAGGCAGATCTAAATGGCATCAACAAAACAATCACCATAGTACTGAAAAATAACTTGGGGTATGAAGTTGCATTGGCATGGGAAAACAAGCAACTGAAAAGCAACGGAGATTGTAATAACTTAGAATTTGTAGAAGCAGCTATATTGGGGGATGATTATTGGGAAAATAAGGAAAAAACCTTACAAAGGGTATCTCCTAGCAACCCATTTACAGTAAAAAAAGGAGAAAAAGTACTTCTAAAATTCTACTGTGAAAACCAGTGGGAGGAAGGCAGATTCATGGCCGAATTGAATTTTCCTTACATAAATGAAGATTCAGGAGCCGAAAACACAACAAAAATTACTATAGTCGGATATAGTTCAGAGGGAACATATAATTATGAAAGTAATTATCAGATATTAGTACTGATTTTTATAGATGTGATTGTATTATTAATCTGGTTGGCTTTAGTAATAACGGAGTATTTCATCAGGAAAAAGATAAGTGTTGTATCTCTATCCATATTTTTTCTTGCATTGTTCATATTTATAACAATACTTAGTCTTGGGCTGAGTTTCGGTACTAACTTATGGATTATTTTATTACCCATAATGATTATATTTCCCCTTTTTTCTCTTTTTAACTATAATTTACCATTTGCGATATTTGGCATAGGTGTTCTTATTATATCTATCGCATATGCTATTCTCTTAAGCTACATCATCTTATTCATCCTCAAGAAAATATTCAAGAACGCTAACATCGATACAAGGCTATTTCCAAAGAAGAAGCAGAAGAATGCATAGAAGAAAGATTTTTAAAGAAGTAAGCTGAAAATAGTAATATGGATTGGAAGGATTTTTTAAAAGTTTCAAAAATAAAAGTCGGTATTTCTATATTTCTTATCTTTCTTTATTTCTATCTAGCATTTATGGTTATGGTGGTTACATCATCATCTAACCAATCACAGATTCCTTTATTCATTGAAGTGATGATATATATTTTAGTTTTTATCTTTTACCTTTTTCGATTTCTACCTTTTCTAAACATTCTACCTTTGCTAGAAATTATTCTGGCACTATGTTATTATTATTTTATATCCTGTTTAATTGTATTTATATTTAAGAAGAAAATAAAAATGAGAAAGAAAAACTTGATTTTGTTAATTATTGGAATATTTTTAGCTATTATGGGATTTGGTATTTATATATTCGGACTAAATTCTGGTTGGTTTATTCCTACTGAAGAAATTAAATTATCTGTTAGTTCTGGGGAGTTTCCCTTAGCTGTTAGTATAATGGGGCCAGATTCATTAATTAATAGGCTTGAAGATACTCCTCTGCCTTGGTCTAGCTGCGCTTTTAGAATAGATTGGGGAGATGGATCGAATAAAAAAATTAATGATTCCTGTGATGATTTGTTGCATCATGTTTATACGACCCCTGGTAATTATCTAGTAAAAGCTACGGCTAAAAGCTGGAAGGGCAAAGCAAAGGTCTCAGTGATTGGAGATAAGCAAGGGCCTTCTTTAATAAAAATAATTTCTGGAGTCGACACACTTTATTATTATCAAAAATTCCCAGAACCTTTAGTGGAGTTTTATACAACCAAAGAACTTGCACTAGAAATAGAGTTAATTAATGAGGATGGAACTAGTCTTTATAAGCATAAAAGAAAAGTCTCTTACGACGGCCAAAGAGAGTTTCAAATTCGTGCATTTGGCAAAGAGTACGATGAAAAACTTAGGGGGGGAAAATTTAGGTTTAAGGTAATTGCTTCTTTAATGGATGGATCAAATGTCATAAGTACGGATGAAAGTAATTGGTTTACAGCTTCTGCTGAACAAAAGAGCAAAACTATAAATGAAGATTTTATTTTAAGTACACAACAAGTAATACCTTTAAGAGTCAAAGCATCTTATAGAACCTTTCATCCAGATTGTTTTGGTTATGAATTAGATTGGGGAGATGGAAGTGAAAAAACAACTAAATTGCCTAATGTCAAGCAAAACAAGAAAGAGGGATGCAGATTAGAGGGTGATGTTGTTGATTTAGGAATACATATATATTCCAAACCAGGTGTATACACACTTATATTAAAAACTAATGAGCATAGGTATTTTGAAGATTTAGATAAAGAAGTGTCATATATTAGTAAGGAATTTAGAGTCATATAATAAAAGAAAGAATCCTTTTCTAGAAAACCTAACATCAAGGCTCTAACACTACCTTCAAAGACTCTTTAGCTTCAGCAACCATCTTAAAACCTTTCTGTATTTCATCTAAAGGAAGCTTATCTGTTATCATATCTTTGACATTTACCTTTCCACTAGAAATCAGCTCTAAAGACTCTTCTAAATCAATAGAAGCAGCACCATAAGAAGACATAACACTTAATTCATTTCTCCAGAAATCTATAGTTGGCAATTCAATATTTCTATTAGGAATAGCAAACAACAATATCTTTCCTTTCTTATCCAGACATCTAAAAGCCTGTTCAACAGCCTTATAAGCACCAGTGCAAACAATCACCCTATCTGCTTTCACACAAATATCTTCTCTTGCATCTAAAACACCATCTGCGCCAAACTCTGCTGCTTTCTTCAATCTATATTCATTTATATCCGTAGCAATGACATTTGCTCCTTTTAATTTTGCCAAAGCAATATTCATCAATCCAGAAACACCGCTTCCTAAAACTAAGACAGTGTGGCCTTTCTTAACATCTGCTACCCTTAGACCGCGTATAGCACAAGCCAATGGCTCTATCATCGTGCCTTCTTCATAAGAGACATTATCAGCTAAAACATAAGTTCCGTTCTGAACATTAAGCAAAGGAACTCGAACAAATTCACTATAACCCCCAGGATCATAATTCCCTTTATGCAGTGTCTCACAAGCAGTATGATTTCCTTCCAGACAATACCTGCATTCATTGCATGCAACATGATGAGAAACAAAAACTCTTTCACCAACTTTATGTAAAGATGATTTAGACTCAACAATCTCTCCAGCTATCTCATGTCCTAAAATCCTCGGAGCTTTCTTTATCCTATACCATTCCATGACATCTGTTCCGCAGATTCCAGAAGCCTTGACCTTAACAAGAATCTCCCCATCAGAGATATTAGGCTTAGGAATGTCTTCTATCCTGATATCATTATTGTTATGATATACAGCAACTTTCATTTTTTATATATCTTATAAGCATCTTCAACAGAAGCACCCTCATGAACAATTGCCCTGACAGCTTTTATCATCCCAACAGGATTATCTGATTGGAAGATGTTTCTTCCCATGTCTACCCCAACAGCACCATCCTGTATCGCATCATAAGCCATCTGCAGCGCATCCTTTTCATCTATCTTCTTCCCGCCGGCAATAACGATTGGTACAGGACATGCTTTGACAACCTCCTTGAAATCTTCACAATAATAAGTCTTCACAATATGTGCCCCCATCTCAGCTGCTATCCTGCTTGCCAATCCCAAATAACGAGCATCTCTTACCATCTCCTTACCGACAGCAGTTATCGCCAAAACAGGCATATTATTCGGCTCTGCTTCATTCACCAATTTACCTAGGTTAGCTATTGTCCTTGACTCATTCTTCCCGCCGACAAAGATTGACATCCCAACTCCAACAGCATTCAGCCTTAATGCTTCTTGCATTGATGTAGTGATATGCTCATCAGAAAGATCATCTTTCAATATAGAAGGTCCGCCGGATACTCTAAGGAATATGGGAATTTTTGTCTGTGCATCTACACAATTCCTCAACATCCCCCTTGTTATATACAGGCAGTCTGCATATGGAATTAAAGGGTCAATAGCTTTCTTCAACTCCCTTAAACCAGTTGTTGGCCCCTGAAAATAACCATGATCAACTGCAAGCATCACAGTTTTGCCTGTCTTTGGATTGATTGTCTTTGATAACCTGTTTTTCATTCCCCAGTTCATTTTTCATACCTCTATTCAGTTTTATAGAAGCAAATAGTATCATATTTTTAAATATTGTCATAGTTTATTCTATCTTTATCTTATTGTTCACATCTATTATCCTTTCTCCAGTCTCCTCAAAAGTTCTTCCTAAAGAAATTATTCCATGATTTTTAATAACAATATAATCAAGATTTTCCATTGCCTTTAATACTTCCTCAACTAACTCAATCGTTGCAGCTGGTTTTTCATTCTCAGTACATCTTAAGCCCAGTTCTTCACAATTCTCTATAGCATACTCATCATGTACATGAAAAATAACATCTACATTGCCTCTTTCTTTATAGATACTATGGTGCAACATTGTCTCAGAACTTGGCTCGAATTTGCCTATAGCACTAACTTCTCTATTTTGAATATCACATCTTAAAACCTCCACAAAATCTTCTTCTTTGAGTTTGCCTAGCTCTTTTCCTGCTGCTGTTATTATAAATCCTTTTTCCGTCCTAAAACTTAAATTCCCTGCAGCACCAAACTCATAGCTCGGAGTTAACCCCAATAAAGAAAATTTCTTTCCCCAGAAAATCAATTTCCTTATTTTTGGTTCTAAAGGAACAATCTTACTTAGAAAAACAGTTGAGAATTTCGGGCCAAAATAATCTTCAGCCATTTTTAAGCTTCCTTATCTCTTCCGGCTTGAAGATTCCTTTCTCAGTTATTATCCCGGTTATATATTTAGCTGGTGTAACATCAAAAGCAGGGTTTCTTGCTGTACTTTTATCTGGAGATATTCTTACTCTTTCAAACTCTCCCTTATCAGACCATCCAGACATATAAAGCACTTCATCTTCATTTCTTTCCTCAATCGGAATCTTATCTCCATCAGGACAATTAAAATCAATAGTAGAAAAAGGAACAGCAACATAAAAAGGGATATTATTTTCTTTTGCTAAAACAGCTTTCTCATAAGTTCCTATCTTATTTGCAGCATCTCCATTTATGGCTACCCTGTCAGAACCAGTAATGACCATATCAATCTCTCCTTTCCTGATGAAATGGCCTGCAGCATTATCAACAATAATATCATGTTTAATCCCTTCCTCAGCCAGTTCAAAAGCAGTCAATCTTGCTCCCTGGCATCTGGGCCTGGTTTCATCAGCAAAGACATGTATCTTTTTGCCGGAAGAATGGGCTATCCTTATCGGAGCTAAAGCAGTGCCGTAATCAACTGTTGCTAATGCCCCAGCATTGCAATGAGTCAATATATTCATCCCATCTGTTATCAGTTCATTTCCATATTCACCAATCTTCCTGCATGCATCAACAGAATCATCTGCATATTTCTGTGCTTCTCTCTCAGCAATCTTCTTTGCTTCCAACAAAGATTTTCCCTTCACAGCTTCAAGAATATGGCTTATTCCATGTGTCAGATCATAAGCAGTCGGCCTGGATGATTTAAGATAAGAAGAGATCTCTTCTAAAAATTCTTTAAAATCCCCCTCACCATCATAATTCGCAATAGCCTGCGCCATCCCAAAACATCCAGTAGCACCAATAGCAGGCGCACCCCTAATAACCATTGTTTTTATCGCATCATAAACTTCATTATGATTATATAATTTGACAATCTCAAAAGAATGAGGCAGCTTAGGCTGATCAATAGCAAATATAACTCCCTCCTCATACCATACTGTTCTATAGTTTTTTCCTTTTATATGCATAGTGCAGATTAATAAGCATCAGTTTAATAGTTTTTCGGCTTATAATTATCGTTGAGTCAAGCTTAATATCTGCTTTAATTTATCTGCAATCCCATAGAATAATCCTTCATACTTTTTATTATAAACTATAATAGGCGTCAGATTAACAAGTGCATCCATAAAGCCCTTATCATAAGGAATTCTTGCGATAATTTCAATACCTCTTTCTTTTCCAAATTCCTCTATTTCTTTAGTCTTTTCCTTATTTATATCAAATTTATTTATCACAATTCCATAAGGTATCCTAAAATGATCTACCATACTTAATGCCCTCTTCATATCTGAAATTCCTGAAGGAGTTGGCTCTGTTACAGCAATAACATAATCAGTTCCAGCAACCGAAGCTATAACCGGACAGCCTATTCCTGCTGCAGCATCTATAAGCATTATTTCAGCGCCTTTTGCTTTTTCTTCAGCCAGCTTTCTTACTGCAGTAACAACCTTGCCGCTTCCGCTCTGGCCTATGCCTAATTGAGCTGATATTATGAGAAAGCCGTATCTAGTCTGAGCATAACCAATCTCTGCATTCTGTATGTTGATTAATCTAATAGCATCTTCAGGGCATACTAATTCGCAAACACCGCAGCCCTCACAGCCAAATTGTTTTAATTCAGGCTTATCATCTTTCCATTCAATTGCATTAAAATTGCATTCCTGAAAACACTTTTTGCAGGAAGTGCATTTTCTTAAATCAAATTCTGCAATTTGATTAGTAGAAAGCTGCTTTTTATTTTTTAAATCTTTAACTCCTAAAACAAGAGCAAGATTAGAAGCATCAACATCGCAATCTGCAGTTATAATTTTATGATTTTTAGACAAAGCTACTGCCAATGAAGCTGTGACAGAGCTTTTTCCTACTCCGCCTTTTCCGCTTAATATAGTTATTTTTTTCATGAAAATCTCTCATCTGATTTATGTTTTTTCTTAATTTTTCCCTTAAGCCAGCCTATCTTTATTTTTTCCTTATCTTCAAATTCAGGAACATATGGTTTGATGTCAAGCAATGGGGTGCCATCTAAAATATCTAGATTACCCACATATAGGATGTTGCCTTTGATTGAATCCAATCTCACTATGGACAAACCAATATTGTTTGGCCTTTTAGGGGCGCGGGTGGCAAATAGGCCTCTTGGCTCGTTATCTAAAAATGGTCTGACTGTTAAATCAAAACCCATGGATTCATGGAAATGGTACAATAAGATTATATAAGAAAATCCATCTAAATCTTTCAAGCCATCTTTATATTCTTCTTTTAATTTAATGTGTCCTTTTGCATCTGAAAATCTTGGTTGTATAGGCACATTTACCTTTCCTTTAAATCCTGAATGTATTGTTCCGATTGGTTTATAGCAGATTTTCATTTCAACCCTTTCATAATCTCCCCATTTGGAAGCATATTATCCGGATGGGGGATACAATTTTCCTCTGCCTGAAATCTCCTGCAGTTTTCAAAATCATTTTCACAATACTCTTTTTTCCATTTCAATTCAAGCTTCCCTTCTTCTTCAAATTTTCTCAAAGGGCAGATAGTTATCCATTTGCATGCCATTTTATTTTCTTTAAGCTTTTCAACGATTCAAGCCTGAATAAATGTGAAGAGCATTTGCAATCTGAACTGCCAAAATTCTTTATAGGCTCTTCAATTTCTGAAAACATACAGGCTATTTTACATTCCATGTCCTTTCCTGCATGTTTATATACAGCTCTTTTCACATTCACATCCGGATTTTTTAGCAGGTAATCTATATGCCATCTTATCTTCTTTTTCTTTGAAAAATGCCTCTTAATCCTTTTCTCAACATTATTCTGGCCAGAGCCAACATAGCAGTAATTCCCTTTCCTGAAATTGATTCTTCCAAGCGCCCCTACTTTAATCTTCAAATCTTTCTTTACCTGGATTATTAAGCAGTAAACTCCCTTCATTTTATCTCATGAATAATTTTTTCAATTGCTTCACTCTTTATAGGCAAAGCATTTGAATAAGCCTTGATTATATCTTTGCTGTAAGGTATTTCTGCAGCTATTTCAGTATTGTATTTTTCAGCTAATTCTTCTATGATCTTTTTATTGCCAATATCTGCCCTGTTCAAAATAATTTTTTTCTCTTTCTTTAGCATTGCAAGCAGTCTCAATATCAGCTCAACATCATGCCGGCCTAAAGGAGTGGGCTCTGTCACTGCAAAAGCCATATCAGTATAATCCAAGGCTGAGATAACATCACAATGAGTCCCTGCAGCAGTATCCAGCAGGATGTAATCATAATTATCTTTTTTCTTTTCTAAAATATCTTTTAATTCGCCTATCACTATCTCTGAAACAGGCTCGTTTATTTTTAACTCCCCTGCCAAAAAATCCATCCTGCCTTTCTTTCCTTCATATATCCATCCAACTTCTTTCTTGTCCCAGCTTATTGCCTTTGCAGGGCATTTAAGAAAGCATGCTCCACAGCCATTGCATTGCTGCTGCATAAATATTGGCTCATTGCCTTTAATAGAAACAATAGCATTTGTCTTGCATACTGTGCCGCATTGTCCACATTTACTGCATTTATTAAGGTCAAACTTAGGAATTCTTTGGTAGATAGCCTTTATTTTCTTCCTTTCTATTCCTAGGATAAGATGATCATTCGGGCAGTCCGCATCCATATCAACCAATAAAACCTTATTTTTTTTAGCAAGTTCAAAAGCTAATGCTGTAGCTACTGTAGATTTGCCTGTTCCGCCTTTTCCGCCTGTTATGCCGATTATTTTAGCCATATGCTAGATTACTATTTCCCATACTTGCTTAAAGCATCCTGAGCAGCTGTTATAAGCGGATACATTGTTGGAGCTGCTGTAAGTTTTGGGTGCGTTGCAATCTGCAAAGTTTCAAGTTCTGTCAATGTTGTTGTTTTTTGCAGTGCTAATCCGATAATGTTTACTATCTCTCCAGCAGAATCTCCTCCAGCTACCTGCCCGCCAAGAAGTATTCCAGATTGTTTTGAGAATATCAATTTAACCTTGACTTTATTTGCATCAGGCAGCACACCCGGATGTTTATCTACACCTTCCGCATTGCCTACAACAATTTCAAAACCTTCTTTTATAGCTGTTTGCTCTGTCAATCCTGCAGAACCTAAAGTCAGGCTGTCAATCTTTGTTGAATAAGTAGCAATAGTACCCTTATTTTCCCTAACAACTTTAAGCTCAAAAAGATTAGCTCCAGCTATCCTTGCTTCAGCACAAGCAGTAGATGCAAGCATTATAGGGATCCTTTTCCTTGTGAAGAAGTCTTTCTTCTCTGCACAGTCACCCACAGCAAAGATATCTGTATCTGAATAAGTTCTTAAATACTCATCAACTAATATTCCTCTGCTTTTTCCAATGTCCAGGCCCGCTTTTGATGCAATACCTGCATTAGGTGAAGCGCCTATTCCTAAAATAACTACCTGGCAGGGAATTTCTGTATTGTCAGAAAGAGATACAGATTCTACTTTTTCCCCTCCATTGAATTTCACTACTTTTTTCCCTGTAACTATATTGATGCCTTTTTCATCGATTTTTTCTCTTGCCAATTTTGAAAATTCATTATCAAATGAATTGTCCAGTATTTCAGGCAAAAATTCTACAACTGTAATATTTGTATCTTTAAGGAGAGAAAGCTCATCCGCAAACTCAATGCCGATAAAGCCCCCTCCAATAATGACAATATCCCTGGCTTTCTGAATCTCTGTTTTTAGGTTTTTTAGATAATCCATCTCTTTTTGGATAGGATACACTCCCTTTTTCTCAATTCCATCTATGGGGGGCATTATCGGATCTGAACCCATGGCAAGAATAAGCTTTTCATATTCGAGTATTTCTTTGCCTTTTGTCTGAACTTGTTTCTTTTCCCTATCTATACCAATAACTTCATCAACTTTAAGTTCAATATTATTCTTTTCCAATGGCATATTTCCCATTGCATTGTCTTCTGGCTTTTCCAAAGTTGTGAACATATATGGTATGCCGCATGGAATAACTCCTTTCTCGATGCTTTTTATCAATAATATCTTTTTGTCTCCATAATATTTTCTTGCAGTAACTGCGCTGATTACTCCAGCCGGACCGCCGCCAATTACAATCACATCATATTTCATTTTTCTCACCTTTCAAATAAACTCTTTTTTATTTCTGAAGCTCTAACTCTGCATAACAGCTGTCCTCGCTTTCTGTTATCTTAAATCCCCTCTTCCTGAACATATTCAGCATGATATTATTCTCCCTTAAAACATTCGCATATACTTTTTTTATGCCCCTTTGTTTAGCAATCTCAAGGATATAATCTGTAAATTTATTGCCCAGTCCCTGATTATGCCAGGGATCTCCGACGACTATTGCAAACTCAGCTGTCTCATTATACGAATCTGCTATTAATCTGACCACGCCAGCCATCTTTTTTTTGCTTTCTTCCTCAACCTCTGCTATTATTGCAATCTCCCTGTCATAATCTATCTGGGTATATCTTATCAGGAGTTCATGTGTGATGTCTTTGATGAGCTGGAAAAACCTAAACCTTTGGGTTCTCTCAGAGAATGTAGTGAACATCTCTCCTTCAAGAGGCTCATCTTCAGGCCTTATAGGCCTTAATACTGCCTCTTTTCCATTTTTCATCCTGAACCCTGTTATATATTCTTTAGGATAAGGCGATATGACCATATGTGAATAAGGCTTTACTTTCTTCCCTATAACTTCTTCATCCAAAATAACCTTTGCATCTAAAACAACCCCGCCATTTTCATCAACGCCAAACGGATTTATATCTATCTCCTTGATCTCTGGGAAATCCATAACAAGGTATGCAAATTTATACAGCAGGAATTGGATTGAAGATACATCAACACCTTTCATATTCCTATAACCCTTCAATAGGCTGTATATCTTGGTTTCTTCAATAAGCCTCATAGCTAAAGCCATATTCAATGGTGGTAATCCAATATTAGTGTCTTTATAGACTTCAACCGCCACCCCGCCCATGCCAAAAACAATTGTTGGGCCGAATATAGGGTCTTTTTTGCATCCAATAAGCAGCTCATATTTCTTTGACTCCATGGCAGAGATGCATACACCATAAATATCTGCTTTGGGCGCTTTTTTCTTCACAGAGCATATTATCTCAGAATAAGCTTTCCTGACATCATCTTCTGATTTTAGATTCAGCTTCACGCCCCCTATCTCAGTCTTATGCAGAATATCTGGAGATAATATCTTAGCAACAACAGGAAAACCAATCTTTAAGGCTAATGAAACTGCTTCATCTTCTGTTTTTGCCGTGCCGCATTTTACAATAGGAATTTCATAATTTGCAAGCATTTCTTTACATTCCGCTTCAGTCAAAATATACCTGCCTTTCTTAACCACATCATTTATCAATTTCTTGTTTGCTGCTGTTTTTGGTGTAAATGCATGGGGTATTGTCGAAGGAGTTTCATATAACAGTTCGAGATTCTTTATGTAATGATGCCAATACATAAAGCACATTACACCATTCTCCGGAATTCTATAAACAGGAATATCTCCTTTCTCAAGTATCTCTCTTCCTTCATTTACATCAGCTTCACCCATCCATGAAGCCAGGATGGTCTTTTTCTCTTTATTAGGGAGAGCAACAATAGCTTTAGCTATTTCCACAGAATCAGTCATTGCCTGCGGTGTTAAGATAACCAATACACCATCTACATTCTTATCTTCTATGCATAGCTCTACAGCCTTCTTATACCTTTCTGCATCAGCATCCCCCAATACATCAACTGGATTGCCTTTGCTCCATGCATCTGGCAGAAATTCATCAAGTTTCCTGATAGTCTGTGAAGAAAGCTCTGCTAATTCTCCCTTTACATGCATCAATGAATCTGTAGCAATAACTCCCGGCCCGCCTGCATTAGTGACAATAGCCAGCCTATTTCCTGCTGGCTTTTTCTGCATAGATAGTGTTTGCGCGCAATCAAACAGCTGGCCTATAGTATCTACCCTTACTATTCCTGCTCTCTTGAAAGCAGCATCAAAAACAGCATCATTTCCAGCCAGGCTGCCTGTATGGGACTTAGCAGCTTTTGCTCCCTCAGAACTTTTTCCAGCCTTTAGCACAATTATTGGTTTTGTCCTTGCAAATGCCCTCGCTGCACTCAAAAACCGCCTTGCATTTGTCAATGATTCCATGTATATTACAATGCTGCTTGTTTTTGGGTCTCTTCCGAAATAATCTATCAAATCATGAAATCCTACATCGATCATCGAGCCAATAGACACAAAATGGCTGAATCCGACATTTTGTTTAACTGCCCAGTCTAATATCGCAGTGCATAATGCTCCGCTTTGTGATATAAAAGCAATCTTTCCAGGCAGGGCCATCTTGTTAGCAAAACTGGCATTGAGATTGATTGAGGGCGTTATAAAACCCAGGCAGTTAGGCCCAATAATTCTCATATCATATCTTCTGGCTGTTTCAAGAATATTATCGCACATAGCTTCTCCTTTCCTGCCTATCTCTTTGAACCCTGCAGAAAGTATCACTATTCCCTTAACACCTGCTTCACCGCATCCCTCAACAATATCAGGAACAGTCTTTGCAGGAGTAGCTATCACTGCAAGATCAATCTTATCTGGTGTGTGAGAAACTGAAGGATAGGATTTCACCCCCTGAATGCTTATTCTCTTTGGATTTATTGGATAGACAATTCCTTCATATCCGCTCCCTATAAGATTCTTCATCAATGAATAGCCTACACTGCCTTTCTTGTTTGTGGCGCCAATAACCGCTATGGTTTTTGGATTAAATATCATATCAAGTTTTTTCTGGTTCATTTCTGTGCCCCGGCTTTATTGAAGATGCCCTAAAGATAATCATAACTTCCAAAACTCCGAAAGATTCTTTTCGAGCATATATGCCCTTGCCTCAAACTCATCTATGGCAATTATCCTGCTGTCTGTTGTCCTTTCTTTAAATCTCATTTCTTTTTTATTTATGCCGTCTATAAAATTAAATAAGCATTTAGGAAATGTCTCAATATTATACCCTCCTTCCAATGCTGCAAAAACATTCCTGAATTTCCCGCTAAGAAGCTTTCCCAGTTTGTAGTAAGTGTTCATACTGAGCCTCAAATCAAGCAGTAGATCATGCTGATGCGCATCAAAACCCGCAGAAACTGCAACTATATCTGGCTTGAACTGCTCAGCGATCGGCATAAATCTCTGGACAGCATTCATATATATCTCATCTCCAGAACCTGGAGGCAGGGGAACATTTATCGTATATCCTTTCCCTTTCCCTTCACCTATCTCATTCACATTTCCTCCTCCTGGAAATGCAGGAAACTGATGCAGTGACCAATACAAGACTTTATCAGAATTGTAGAAAAACTTTTCAGTTCCATCTCCAAGATGAGCATCAAAATCAAATATCATAACTTTCTTCCCTTCATTTACAAGTTTTTGTGCTGCAATGGCAATATTATTGAATATGCAGAAGCCGCTTGATTTAGAGGGATAAGCATGATGTCCAGGAGGCCTTACTAAAGCAAATCCATCTTGTTGAGAAGCCATTACTGTAGCTCCTACTGCATAGGTTGCTGCTTCATAGCTTTTCTCTGATACCGTAGTATCCCTATCAAGGTGCCCCCCCTTTTTACAGGCTTCTTTCACTTGAGCTATATACTCTTTTGTATGCACTAATTCAAGATATTTTTCTCCATTTTCAATCTTTGTTTCCCCTAAGCTGCCGCATGATTCCAGCCTTTTTTTGTTTTCAGGATGCATCCCTGTATCATGCTCCAGAAAGATTTTGTTGTAGATTATTTTCATTTCTTGTTTTCTCCACTATCCTGCCCTGATTCGTGCTTAATTGAGTGCATCATATTATCTATTGCAATATATGCCCCTGCTCCGAACATTTCTTTAGCCAGTTCTTTTTTAGACATTTCCCTCAGCTCTTTTTTTCTTTCCTGCCATATCTCAGGAAAAGCTTCTTCAACTAAAGAGTTTGTCATTGCTTCCGGAATGGTTTTATCAAACTCATCCGTCGGCATATCTACATGAACATTTTTTAGATCTTCTTTTCCCATTTTTTCTGTTGGATTCTGAAAGCATTCAAAACACATATGCTTCTCTGATTCTTCAAGCATATTTTCAGGACATTCAATCTCCTTTCCACAGAAACTGCAATTGACTTTTACTGATTTTGGCTGATTTTGCATTTTTATCAAATATTAGGCAGAATACCCATAAATTCACTAAGAAATTCCAAAGGAATTTCTGGTGTGCCGGAAATTTTCAATTTCTGAGCATGGTTATGGGATGGATGCCGTACCTCTTTATAGTATTTATGTAAGAGACAGAGCAGTATTTTAAATATTTTACTGAAAGAGTTGAGTTACAATCAATCCTACAGCAGGGAGATTAAAGTTTAGGGAATTCTTTCTAATCCGGCCTGTAAAAGCATTAAAGGGAATATATCAGGGGCAAGAAGTGTGTTTATCAAATGAGGCGAAGCTGATACCTCATAACAAAATATCAAGGGGCAGGAAAACTCTATTTATACAATAAAATTATGACATAATTTTATGTACAGAAAAACTTTTAGTTTTTCTTGTATCCAAATAATTTATTATAATCTTTATGGTCTACTATGTTTAGAACAAATAAAAAGATTTCAATTTTACTACCTTCAATAGTATAAAGCATTCTCCAGTAGTTTGACAACTCAACTCTATACAAATTTTGAATACCTATACCCCTTAATGATTTTGGAATTAATTTTTTAGCAATAGGATCTCCAAATTGCGGATTATCTTTTAGTATTGCTTTAATTCTTTCTATTGAGTTTAGAATACTTTGAGATTCTTTATCAGTTCTCTTTTTTAATTCAATGTAGCTATCCTTTGCCCGGTCTTTCAATAAAATTCTTACTTCTTTACCAAAATACATATTAGATCTCTAAAGTGTTTTCCATCATCATTTTCAAATGCTCAGGTTCTGAATATATCCATTGTATCCCTTTAGGGCCATATATAATTTTTCCGCTTCTGAAAAGATATTCAAGTATAATCTTCAATGTTTGGTGCATAATCTGTTTTGGCAATTTTTGTTTTAGTTCTGTAATTTTTATGGGCATATCTCTATGTTTTCTTAGAAAATCCTCCACCATTAAGACTGTGCTTAGGTTAGGGTACCTTTTTATCTTATGGTCTTTCTTTTCAATCATTTCATTATTGGTAAATTCAAGTTCTGGCATTCTTAAAACCCCATTTTGTTTAAAAATCTTTGATTTTTATAATTTATCCCTTTTATATATCAATAGATACTTATTAAGTATCAATTTATATATAAATGTTTCGTTTAATTTTTGGCTCTGTCCTAATAAGCGAAAGTTAATTTAGCATGAAAAAAGTTTCCCCACGACCAGACTTTTATTGCTTGTTTTTCAAGAATTGCTGGTGTCACATTGGAGTGAACCCCTAAAAGTTGACACCTAGATAACGAATTTATATAAGTTTAATGTACACAAACCAAGAGGTGCAAAAAGGGGGATAAAAAGACGATTTTTCATTTTGGCATAATCTCTTTAGGATTTAATCCTGTCCCAAATTCGTAAAAAGAGAAAGATTTATATATTATTGGTTCATTATTAGTCCATATGGTTCAAAAAGGAAACAATGTTAAGTTAGAAATAATACAATTATTACTAAAACAAGAGTGTCATGTTAGAGGACTAGCTAAATCTCTGGATGAATCACATTCAACAATTTTAAGAAAGTTAAATAAATTAGTTGAACAAAATGTTGTTGATTACAAAAAAGAAGGTAAGAATAAAGTATTTTTTTTAAAGAAAAATATGCTCTCAAGGAATCATATTTTGCAAGCTGAAGTACACAAACTTAATTCTTTATTAAATAAATATCCTGAGTTGATGATTATTTTAGAACAAATATCAAAAAAAGTTGATGAAAAATTAATAATTGTATTTGGGAGTTATGCAAAATTCAGAGCTAAGAAAGATAGTGATATTGATATTTATATTGAAACAAAAAACAGAAACATTAAAAAGACTATAGAGAATATACACTCCAAAATTAAGGTAAAGATTGGTTCTTTTGATATAAAATCTAACTTGATAAAGGAGATTATCAAAGACCATGCGATAGTAAGGGGTTTTGAAGAATTTTATGAAATGCTCAAAAATAAAGAATGATTTTTGGCACCAAGAAAGGAAAAATTAATTCTTAATTTTTCTAATACCTATCACTTCTTCTTACTGCTACTCTTTTTTGAGCTTTTCTGTGCTGCCCTCTTTTCAGCCCTACTTCCACTAAAGACAGAGCAAGACCCTGTACAACTAAATGAACCATATCGACCCTCTTTAGAGAAGCTAATTAGTCCTCCCCCTAGTGTAACTGTAGCACGTCCTGAGCTACTATAATATTGATTGTTTGAAAAGTAAGATGTTCCCTCAGCTTCTTGAAATTCAATACTCATACTATAACCTGAATAAGAATAATCTCCAACATCAATATTATTCACTATCTCATCCATTTTTGCTTCATATTCTTTGTACCACCCATCTAATTCATCTAAAGACATTACTGGTTCAGGATCTTTTTCAAAAAATTTGGCAAAAGGATTCAAGAATCCGCCTCCACCCGAATAAATATCCACCGAATTACCTTTATCAGTATCTCCATATAGACTTTCTGGACTACCTGGATGAGTTAAGTGATACGCCCTATATTTATCCTCATTTATCCGTCTCTCGTTCAATTTTTGCACTTCTTTACCCCTTAAGTAATATGCTATTACTCTTTGAGGGAAATTATCTACTTCCTCTTCATGTCCTGTTGGGTCTGTAAATCTATACGGATTGTTCCTTTCGAAGGAATAATGGTTCAATTTTGGGGGCTCGTAAACGTTTTGAATTAACGTATCGGGCTGTACAAATATTCCCCAATCAGCCTTATATCCTCTAAAATGGAAATCATACTGATCTATAACAGAATCATACTCTTTGCCTTCATAACTATAACGTATTGATTATTTTTTAGAAATGATAAGAATCCATTAGTCTTTTGAGATTTTATTCCTTCATAAACGACATAGTGGCATCAAGCTTTCTATGAATATAAGAAACTAAAGACAATAAGTCTAGAGCATCTTCCTCTTCTATTGCCCATTTAATCTTAGGGGCATGAGCAGGGACATTACGAAACGTACCAAATAGTCCCCTAAGCAAGTTCGCAAAACCTCTTTGTTCAGATTTCTCAGTTTCTGATGATAGATTATTTATTTTTAATAAAGGGGACTCACTTCCAAATGCGAGACTAACTAGCTCTGCCCCATCTTTAGTAAGTCCAGTTTTATCCCTTATTTTATCAGCAACACTCTTTGTTGCTTCAAATACAGCATGAAAATAATTATCATTAACTAATTCCGCTCTGCAGAATTTTAGAACATCTATATGAACATTTCTTTCTTCTAATTTTCGCTTTAGTCTATTAGCTTTATCCATTGCTTCTTTTAATGATTCGGCTTTCTCAATGTATTGTATCTTTCCATTTTCTTCCAGCTTAAGACCTAAAAGGGATAATGCAATATTCAATTTTTCTAATCGAGAATTATGTAAAGAATGATTGCCTATATATCTAATGGGGGTCATACATTTTTCAATGAATTTGATTGTGCCACTACCATTAAGATCCAACTCTTGTCTCCATTTCAATGAATGAAACAAGTAACTAGCTTTATTATTTCCTTCAGGTATATATACTATATTAAGTTGTGATAAAGCCTCTTTTATTTCAGAACCTGTTAATCCTTCATTAGTATCTCCAAGTATATTACAAATAGCTTTGAGTTGATCATAATCAAATTTTTTATATTCCATACAGATACCTCAAAAATCAGTAGATAATTTTCTTAGTCTCGGCAATTGCTTTTTTACAGATTTCTTTCAAGTCATATATGTATTTATCTTCAACTTCTGTACCAGACCCATACTGGAAATTTTCCCTTAGTTCAACTACGCTTATTTCCTGTTTTTCTTTATGGTCTGAGGTTTTGATTGCATCAACTATATCCTGATTCAATTCAATCTTCTTATCTTCCTTAAGTGACTCCACGAGTGCAATCGTACATTCCTGATTTCTTGATTCATAACCAAATTTGGTAATTATCGCCAGAAAACAAGGATAGATTGTGTAGAAACCTGCACTTGTCGCCCAATCTGAGAATCCATTCTTCTCATTAGATATCAGCGCCTTGAGATTGTGCTGTGCTTTTATTATATGATTCTTAGCTCCCACTATATCTGCTTCTTTTTCAACCAACCCACGATGGATAGTTGCCTTCGGTAAGCTCTCTTTTAGCCTTATTGATGCACCACTTTACCTTATTCTTTACTTGTGACACCTTTCAGTACCTCCAGTATTTTTTCAAACCCATACAAAACAATACCAGTTTTTATGGCACTTAATATTACCTTATCCTTTTTCTTGATGTTTTTAACCAAGTCAGACTTGGTTTGCTTTATAGGATGTATTCTTTTTGTTAAAATTTTATTCTTCTCTTTGATTATGGAATTTATCTTATCATTATTTTCTTTCTTGAAAACCAATAACACATCTATATCATTAGCCTTTGATTCATTTCTTATGATTGAGCCAAATAAAATCATAATATCTACATATTTAGCCAACTCTTCAAATTCATCAACCCACATTTCATGTTGTCTTGCCTTCTCCATCAATAATATCTCAATATTCTTTCTTGTATATCCATCATTTAGGTCAACAGAGTAGAAGTTTGCCTTGCCAAGTTTCCTGCCTTTGACTAGTCCCTTTTTTTCCAGTTCCTTTAACGCCTTAAAAGTTCCCACCCTGCTTAGATTAAGCTCTTTTGCTATATTGCCCGGATTATAAGCTACATCTAAATCAGTAGTGATTTTTATTAAGATGTCCTTTTCGGTTTTAGTTGTTGCAGTCATTTTCTTATGTTAACTATTTATTAACATATGTTAACATATAGTTACTTATAAAGTGTTCTATTCATGACATTTCATCATATCATAATAGCACTTGACGGCCACTTCCCCTCTCTCAAAATAATCCCTATGAACCGCCGAATTAACTATTGCCTCACGATATGCTTCTTCAGGATACCCTGGAAACTCTAATCTTTTTATCCCTTTAATCTCAAATCTCACAGGCACATGCTCATTTAAGAAATTAACTGCAAACTCTATATTTCCTATTAGCCCTTTATCAACTTCTTTCTTATCCAGGATATCAACTCTTTCATCCCCCCTAAAAAGAACACACCTTATTTTTGAAGCGGCTATATATTTTGAAGGATTCTTTGCAAAAAATAAAACTCCTGCATTAGTCATTCCATTATCTGTCAGTACTCTTAAATTTCTCAGTATACTTTTTCTATCTAAGGTATAGGATATCTTCGCTAACTTTAAGTAATATTCAAGCTTTGAGTCGTCAAAATCTTCAAAAATAAAATCCGCACAGATTTGCTCATCAAACCTTATTTTTCCTTCTTTAATGCTTAACTCCAGTATCTGGTTTCTATTCAATTTCTGAGAATTTGGCCCGATTCTCATATAAAATCCATCAGAACATTGGTGGGGCTTATTGATTCCTTCTAGGATATTAATTATTAGTATAGAATCGAGTTCTTCTAATCTTATCTGTACAAAAGGATCGCAGTTCTTTGCAATATCAGTTATTCTGGATTTAAGTTCATTTATAATTTTTATGCCTTTGACTTTCCCATCATCAGTCACACCTAGAAATATTCTCCCTCCGCATGCATTCGCAAACGCAACAACTTCTTTAGTAAATTTTCTGTCTAAACTTTCCTTAAATTCAATAAACTGCCTTCTCCTTCCTATAAAATTAGATTTAATTCTTTTTGATTTTCTTCAGTCAATTTATCCATCTCTTAATTTATACGGCACATGACATAAAACTTTTTTCCTTCTCTTGTTCTTTCCCTTATTACACCATCATTAACTAATGATGATAAAATATCCGAAACATCAATATTATTGAATCTTGTGGATATATCTTCTTGTGTACATGGCCTTCTTTTTAGCAGTTTCGATATTTCCCGCCTAAGTTCAAAAGGTTTGGGCTGTCTTGAAACAGTTTTTGAGTCAGCTTCTTTATAATAAATTACTTTTATTCCAGTTTCCCCTGCGATTCTTGAAGCTATTGATTCAAGCCTGTCTTCACTGACAGGATTTAGACCTTCCTTATCAGTAGGCCTGTATGCTGTACCTAAGAATACAGTTATAGGTTTGCTTTTATTTATGCCATTATAAATTTCAATCATTTCTTTTATAGTTTCATCATCGGCATTTGTCAATCCATGATAAGAAAACAATAAAGTTTGAATGGCTGCATTAGTTTTTAGCAATTTAATTCCTTCAGTAATATTAGTAAGAGAGATACTTTCATAAGGGCGGTTAATTTTCTCAAATAATTCTTGATTGGGAGCATCAAGCTTTGCTATAACCAGATCACAATAGTCTAAACCTTTCCTCACATCAGAATTATTGACAAAAGATGCATTTGTAAGCACTGCAAGGGGGATATCTGTCATTTGTTTGATCCTTCTTGCTGCATAGCCCAAATTTAAATTAAGTGTGGGTTCACCTTCTCCTGAAAAAGTGATATAATCTGGTTTGGTTTCTTCAATCTTTTTTCTTAAAGCCTCAAAATCGCCTTCACTAATATCCATCTTCTCAGGTTTATTGGTTTTAAAGCCATCATGCCCTAACTGGCAGTATAAGCAATCAAAAGAACATATCTTACTATGATCATCTGGAGCTTCAACTAAATCAACCCCTAGTGAATTTCCAAGTCTCCATGATGGCACAGGCCCATATATCTGCATTTTAGCCAAATATTAACAAATCCGGATTTATTAAAAGCGCCAGCCCTAAAGCCGGCATAATCAATCCCCCTATTAATTTCAATATCCTGCCATACCTTTCTGTCATTTTTCCTCCTTTCATAAAATAAGCAAATAAGGCTATAATTACTGTTAAGGGTATTATGAATAACTACTGCAGCAAGCAATATTAAATAATACTTCCGGTTTTCCCTAGACTTTTGCAGTTTTACTCATAAAAGCAGAACACTATTTCATATATAAAACGCAAAAGCCCAGTTTCCGAAACATTTATATATTACTTATACTATCAATATACATAAAAGTATACTAGTAGAGGGTTATGATGAAGAAAGAATTTGTGATTTTCAAACAGGAAATGGATGTCTGGGTAAAGGATCTTAGCAGGAAGCTTGACATATATAAGGGAACCCCCACTATGATAGATGAGAATATGAAAAACATAGATCACAATTATGAATTAATGCAGGGAATGAAGACTGAAATAGATAAGCTAAGAGATGAAATATCAGCCCTGAGAATGATACAGATACTTTCCTTGAAGTCAGAAATACAGAAATCAAGGAAGATTTAGTTTAAGTTCTGTTCCAGATTTTTTAATGCAGAATCCATAATCATAAATAGGCTATTGCCTGATGATTCTCCTTTGAATGATTTATCACCTTTAGTTATCTATCTCTTTTTCTTTTATTTTTTATGGCTTCAACGGTTGCTTTCAAATCTGAGACTTATAAGCCTTCAACTTTTTTTTGAAAAGATTGAAGTTTCTTCGAAAAACATTGCGAACCATCCCGGATAGGGTATGCCCAGGCTCGCCTCGTCATTGTTATTGGGGCATTTATACCCTAAGAAAAACTTATAAAGAAATCTTTGTATCTGGAAGATATGGCTCTGGTGGAATCTTTTTCAGGAATAAGGGGAATATATGGCAAAGGCATTACTGATGATATAGGGGTTAGATATGCATATGCTTTTTCTAGTTTCTTAAGGGAGAAGAAAAAGATCATAAAGGTTGTTATAGGAAGAGATACAAGAGTGAGCGGAGAGAATCTTAGATTGGCACTTATAGAGGGGATGGATTGTGATATTATTGATGCTGGTGTTAATTCTACTCCTGCAATAGAGAATGCCGTGAGGGAGTATAAGGCTGATGGCGGCATTATTATTACTGCTTCGCATAATGAACCAGAGTACAATGGGTTTAAGTTTTTAGGCTCAGATGGGGCTGTCTTAAGGCCTAATGAGATGGCCATTATTATTGAGAAGTTTCATTCTGTTAAAGATATGGATGAGGCTGAATTTCTTGAGAATTTATACAAGGATAATAAGATGGAGCATGTCAAGAGGGTAGAAAAGCGTGAGAATGATGCTTTAGACAGATATAAGAAATTTGTCTTGGGTTTTTTAGATAAGAAAGATAAAGCTTTAATTAAGAATTCCGGAGTGAAAATTGTTATTGATGCTAATGGGGGAGCAGGAGTTATTTCAAAAGAGATATTTGATGAACTGGGAATTGATGTTGTTTACTTAAATATGAACAAAGGAATATTTAAAAGAAAAATAGAGCCGAATGAGGGATCATTGAGGTATCTGGTTAAAGTGATAAAGGAAAATAAAGCAGAATTTGCTGCTGGTTTTGATTGTGATGCTGACAGGGTTGAGATAATTCTTGAGAATGGAAAACTTGTTTCAGGAAATGATATTTTAGCTTTGATAGTTGATGAGATCCTTTCTGGTGTTAAAGATGCTTCTAAAGAAACAGTTGTTGTTAATGATGCTACAAGCTATATTGTTAAGGAGATTGTTTCAAAGCATAAAGGAAAATGGAAGGAAGTAGAGACAGGAGAGACAAATGTTGTCTCAACTATGCAAGATTTTAATTCTCCTGTCGGTGGAGAAGGTTCTAATGGCGGAGTTATTTTACCCCCTTCAAGATGCAGAGATGGTGTTTTGACATTAGCATACTTATTTAAGATATTAGCCAGGGGGAAGAAAAATCTTTTGGATTTGGTTAATAGTTTGCCT
This sequence comes from Nanobdellota archaeon, assembly GCA_023140175.1. Classification (GTDB taxonomy): domain Archaea; phylum Nanobdellota; class Nanobdellia; order Woesearchaeales; family WJIZ01; genus WJIZ01. The sequence goes on from JAGLMD010000041.1 coordinate 23,538, forward strand.
AAGTATTCCTATATTAAAGAAAAAGCAAAGATAAAGAAGGATTTCAGGGATATGAGGGAGAAAGTAATGGAATATTACCTTGATAAAGGGTTTACTATTGAAGAGACTGGTGATGAAACAGGTGGAATAAAAGCTATAAAAGACAGTTCATGGGTATGGTTTAGACAATCTAAAACAGAGGATAAAATGCTCAGGATAATTGCTGATTCTACGGATAAGAAAATGGCCGATAAGTTGATAGATGAGGGTAAAAGGCTTATTAAATAGAAGTATTTAAAAAGGATACGGGATTACATAGGAAAGAATCATTATTGATTCTATATGGAGGAGAAAAATGAACGGAACAGTAAAATTTTTTAATGTGATGAAAGGATTCGGATTTATTGCCGGAGAAGATGGAAAAGAGTATTTTGTGCATAAAACAGGTATGGAAGAAGGAATGAACTTACAAGAGAACGATCCTGTCACATTTGATGTAGAAGAGGGCGATAGAGGCCCAAAAGCAGTTAATGTGGTAAAAAGTTAGTTAAAGAAGTTTTTTCGACTTGAGTATTTGATTTCTCACTTTTTTTCTATTTTTATTTTTTTTCTATTTTTAAGCCTAATAGTCTTAGAAACTAGCCCTTTATCTTTACTAAGAATTTAAGATAATTTCCATTTATCGTCTTTAAATTATAGAGAATGATTTGCTGTAAAATCTGGCCTAGTTTGTAATCGTTTCTTTTCTTTGCCCCTTTAGTTGAAAATACATATTCTTCCAACAAGCCTAAGGGGATATCAAAGACAGGAATATCGTTCATCTGTAGAAAATGAAATGCAATAAGTCTTGTTGTTCCGTTATTGCCATCAAAGAAAGGGTGAGTGTGTTGAAACTCATTACCCTCAAGTAAAGCTGAAACCCTGGAAAATGTTCTTGGATAAAAACCCATATCCTTTGCAGTAAAAGCTTTTTTCAGGAATGCTTTTGTAAGATATTTTGCGGCTGTCTCATCAAACAGATCATTATAGTTCACACCATTTCTCATACAGTTTCTTATCAGCTTTTTCCATTAATCTTCCTAAGATTCCTTTTTTCTTTTCCTTCATTCTCAACTTCCTCCGCTAATTTAATCAGTTTCTTCATCTTAGCATAATTTCTAATGCCGCATCTAAGAAACTTACCTTCTTTATTTGTCCATATAAGGCCTGCTTTCTCCAATTTTTGTATATCTTTCAGCACAACAGAATGGTCTTTCTTTACAAAGTCCCTTATGCGGCAGATAGATTCACAGCAACTTTCCTTTAAAAGAAATTTCAAGATTCTCAATTTAGTGTCGTCTGACAGCAGCTTGAATATATTCATATATGCATGGTCATGCATACTTCATATTTAAATCTTTTTATCAATCGCTTCACAATACTCATATATCCTTTCCTGGATAGAAGCAATAAAATACTTCATGATCTTCTCTTCAAATAATTCCTTTAAACTATAGAACTCAGTTATCCTATATCTGTTCTTAACTTTCTCGACAAGAAATATCTCCCTTAATCTTCTTACCTGCCTCCTTATGTTCGAAGAAGCAGTTCCCAATAAAGAAAGATTATACCCTTTCCTAATATCAATAACATTTCTCTCAATCTCACCCGAGCTAAGCATATTCTTTTTCTTGGACTCAGTCAACAAAACATCAAGAACATCAACTATTATATCCCTGGAATCTCCTGGCTGCAGCAATCCCAAAGATAAACATAATTTCCTTACTAAATCCCTGCCGGAAAGACTGCCTGGCTTCTCATATCTCCTTAAACAAATCTCAGCTAAAGGAATATCCCTGCTAATAGTTTTAGCCATAAATTAAAACATGAGATAGAAGTTTAAATATTTTTGCCTAAGCTGATTTCTCATTACTTATTGGATAAGGCATAACATTCAAGTGTATTCTCTAATAACATAGCTATTGTAAGAGGACCTACTCCGCCTGGAACCGGAGTGATAAAAGAGGCAATTTCTTTAACATTCTCGAAATCAACATCTCCGCATAGCTTGTTATTTTCGTCTCTGTTCATGCCTACATCGATTATTATTACGCCTTTCTTGACCATACCTTGGGTTATCATCTTTGCTTTTCCGACTGCTGCTACAATTAAATCTGCTTCTTTTGTTATTTTCTTTAAATCCTTAGTTCTTGAGTGGCACATCGTCACAGTTGCGTTTTTTTGCTGGAGCAATAATGATATTGGCTTGCCTACAATATTGCTTCTTCCTATAACTACTGCATGCATTCCTTCCAGATTGATTTTGTATTCTTCTAATAATCTCATTATCCCTTTTGGTGTAGCAGGCAGTATTTTGTTGTTGTTTATCAGCATATTTCCCAGGCTGACTGGAGAGAAGCCGTCTGCATCTTTTGATGGAAGGATACTATCAATAATAAATTGGGCATCTAAATGTTTTGGTAATGGCAGCTGGACAATAAAGCCATGAATCTCATTATCCTGATTTAATTCATCTACAATTTTCATGAGGCCTGCTTGAGAAATGTCCTTGTCAGGAGCTATCTTTTTGGATATAAAGCCGGCTTCCTGGCATGCTTTTTCCTTTCCCCTTACATAGACCTGGGAAGCTGGATTTTCGCCAACAAGAATCACCCCTAAGCCCGGCTTTGGATCTAATTGTTTAACTTTTTCTTTTATCTCGTTCCTTATTTTCTGGGCTAATGCTTTGCCGTCAAGGATTGTTGCTGTCATAGTTTCATCTAATGTTGGTGAGTATTTAAAGTTTTTTGAAAATATTTGTTGAAAGATATATACTAATTTTTAAGAAAAAGTTGTTAAAAAATTTAAAATAAAGTTGAGTTATCCAAAACCATAGTCTGGCTTCTTTTTGGGCCGACTGAAACAATCGAGATTGGAGACTCGCATAGCTCTTCTAATCTCTCAACATATCTTCTTGCATTTTTTGGGAGATCATTGAATGACTTTACTTTAGAGATAGCCTCATCCCAGCCTGGAAGTGTTTCATAGATTGGCCTGGCTTTAGCTAATTTCTTTATGTCTAAAGGAAAGTTTACAACCTTTTTTCCGTCAATTTCATAGGCAACACAGACATTTATCTCTTTAAGATTCTGCAAAACATCAAGCTTGGTCATAACCATCGAGGATAATCCATTGATTGCTACAGCATATCTAGCTGCAACAACATCAAACCATCCCGTTCTTCTTGGCCTGCCTGTTGTAGTGCCGTATTCATAGCCTTGTATCCTCAATAATCTGCCTTGTGAATATTCATTTCCTTCATTTGCCCGTTTGATATTTTTTCTTTTTAACCTGCTCATAGCCTCTTCGCTCAATTCTTTTTTCAGGTCAAGGATAGATTCTTCGTTTTTAGTTTCCTGTTCTGTTCCAAGTTCTGTAGCAAATGGTCCTCCGCCAACTCTTGTTATGTATGCCTTGAATATCCCGATCACTGAATCGATATTTGTAGGGCCTACGCCTGAGCCTGTCAATGCTCCGCCGGCTGTAGGATTAGATGATGTCACGAATGGATAAGTGCCGTGGTCAATGTCTAATAATGTTGCCTGGGCTCCTTCGAATAAAACCTTTTTTTGTTTTTTTAGTGCGTCATTTATTATGATATATGTGTCTCTTACTAATGGATTTAGTTTTTTTGCAGCCCTTGTTCCTGAGTGAGTATATTCCCCAATCCTTAATCCTGTTCTGACTATCTTATCTTTATAACATGGGCCTATGCCTCGGCCAGTTGTTCCGATTTTTTTTGAGTTTGCGTTTGTTTCAGGATTGTCTTCGTCTTTATGTTTCTGCAGGATAGTGTGTGCACTTGAGGATAACATAAGTTTTGTATCGTCGATATTATAGCCCATTTTTTCAAGATCTTCTATCTCTTTTACAAGAACATCAGGGTCAATGACTGTGCCGTTGCCGATAATGTTAAGCTTGTCTTTATGGATTATGCCAGAAGGTATAAGGTGGAATTTGTATGTTTGGTCGCCTACAACAACTGTGTGGCCGGCATTGTTGCCGCCTGCATATCTTACAATCAGGTCTGCTTTTTCTGTGAGATAATCAACTATCTTTCCTTTTCCTTCGTCGCCCCACTGGCCGCCTACGATTATTAGTGTGTTTACCATAAGAAAAATGTAGGATATAGATTATATTTAAAGGTTATTAGTTTTGGGTAAAATTAGTTGAACTTGTTAAAAATATATAATTAGTATTTATCACTTAAGTTCGGTTCATATTAAGCCTAAAAGAGATATGCCCATTTAGCTCATCTTTTCAATATCCTGAGAATGCATATATTCTGGGCCAATTGCAGTTTTGTCTTCATGTGTGCAGAATCACAGATCTGACAGTCTTTTGACCTGCACTTTACACATTTAACATTTGAAAGAATTTCATTTGATATCTGCCTTATCCTCTTCAGGTAAAGCTCATCTTCTTTGAATGTTGTGCCTTTAGTCGTGTTCCTGACAACTTTGAGAAGATTTATCATCTTCTTATATCTTGATTTTGATATATTATCTTCTGCCCTTACAAGATCTGTATAGAGCCTTAAGTAGAATATTATTTTTTCATTTATGTATTTCTCCTTCTTTGGAAAAACAAACTCAAAGAGTTTGTTGATGTTAATGGGTATTTCTGGTTTTAGCGGAACCATTTTAGTATGTTCCCCCCTAGAATCTTTCTTATCTGATTTGGAGTCTTGCCGACTGTTATAGCTGAATCTATCACGCCTTCAAGAGCTAAATCAATATCATAATATGGAATATCTGAGCCGAATGATATCTTATGATAATCGACTTTTTTTAACAGGTCAAATAAATCAAAAATTCTTAAGCTGGATGTGTCAAAAATGACATTGTCGAGCTTTGAAATCTTTTTTATTACATTGTCCAGATCAACAAAGCCGGAGTGGCCTATTATCAATTTCAGAGCTGGGAATTTTTTTGTTATTGTGAGAAGATCATCTGCAATAGCCTCTAAGCCAAAACCAGTATGGATTAAAATTACCAAGTTATTTTTTTCACATGCTTCATATATTTTCATGGCTTTTGAGAAAGTTAATGCAAATTTCTGGCTTCTTGGATGAAGCTTTACTCCTTTGAACCCTTGTCCTAATCTTAATTTGAATTCATCCTGCCATTTAAAATGAGGATTAAGGCGGAAAAAAGGAATAAGGCGGTCTTTATATACTTTAGATGCCAGCCAGACAGCATCATTAGGCTCGTTAAAATCACGAGTATTATAGGGATCGTTTAATGGGAGAATGATTGCTTTGTTAACCTTTGATGCATTCATTGCCTTTATAAGGCTGTCTGGAGACAGTTTATGTTGATCCTTATCTTTACCTATATGTGTATGGCAGTCCACTATAGTCACATTTTCGAAAATCTCTTCATATATCCCTATATTTTCAGAAGTTATAGAATATTTAGACCATTTATGCATTTTAGAGCCTGCTTAATATTGTAAAATTTAAACTAGTATAGATATTAATATACTAGCATATATTTAAATATTTTGGTTTTTTAATGGAAATTGTTGAAAAAGTTTATATATCTCAGTTAGAAAGAACATGATTATGGTATGGTGGACAGAGAAAGGTTCGTTTGAAAATATTAAAAAGATAGATAATGCTACTGGTTCTGCTCTAGAAAATTTAAAAAAACTTGAAAAATTATTTGATAAAAAAATAGAACTTATCAAGAAAGTAAGAGAGGAGAAAGATAAAGAGAATCCATCTGAGTTTGTTGCTGAAAAGAAAGTCAAAGAGCTAAAAGGGGAAATAGAAGAGTTTCTAAATTTACTAAAATATGAAGAAATTCTTGATTATAGAGTATCTAAATATGAGAGTCAAGTGCTAAGAGAGCTCTCTAAATTACTTAGAAAAGAAGAAAAGAATCCCATAAATAAGAGAGCATTGAAACTTAATGAAATAAATGCCTTGAAGGAACTAAGAAGAATATTAAAAAACCTTTTAGAATTGTGGGTAAAGGAAAAGAATTTTTTAATGCGATGTGTTAAAAGGCCTGTCAACTTGCTTAAATTTTTCTATGAGTTCGAAGAATATTGTTCTTCAGAAGCCAGATTATTGATGAGAGAAAAAGAGCTAGAAAAAACTATAGAGATTATGAAAAAAGCTACTGTAACAGAGCAAGAATTAACAAAATGTTTAGTTGGTTATGGCAGCTTAATGGTAGCAAATGAAGTTATGGGTGAACTCAAAGGCACTTTGAAACTAGCACATGGAGAAGAGACTGAGAAAGTAGTATCTGATTGGAGAGCCGAGTTTAAGGCAAGAGTTACGCCTGTTACTGTTATGAATTTTAGGAGAATATTTCGTAAAGTTGCATCTAGGGGAAGATGGGAAACAATGGAAGATGTAGAGAATAATAGAGTGGGTGTATTGGATATAGAACCTAAAATGGGTTATAAGTTCAATGGCATTGCAATAAAATTAACAGAGAAAGAATTTAACATTATCATGCAAAGAGAGAATGACTATGGATATTTCAAGCTTAGTGAAGTATATGATTTTATAAGTGGAGAAAAAATTAATTCAGAATGCTTTGCAGTAAAATCTGAGAGATATAAGAGCGAAGCTACTAAACAATATAAGGATACTAAAGCATATATGGAATCTGCTAGAAAAAAATATTCTTTTGGTCAGAATCCTGATCTATTGATAAGATCTAATATTTTGCCTGTGCCTCATTATTTAAACACTATTGAGAAGGGTGTAAAGGAGCTAGATTCTTTATTAGGAACTAAGAATATGCATATAGAATTTTATAAAACAACCTATCTATTTTATGCTGATAGAGACTTAGGTATGGATTTCGGTTGTATCAATTTAATAAAATTCTATCAAATACTTGAATACAAGAGGAAAGTGATAGGTAAATTATTCAAAAAAGCAGTTTCAAAAAAGGATTTTAATACAATGTTTAAGTTATATAAAGAAATAACAGGAGAAAATATTTCTAAAGCTGAAAAAGAACAGTTAATAGAAAAATGGAATAGATTCCATACCTAACAAAAGAGACTTCCATGTTTCTCAACCGCTAAGTTTATAAATAAAAATCAGCTAATAAGCGTTTCTATGCAAAGAAAGAAGCCTTTAAAAAAATCTAAATCAGGGGAAGAGGTAGAGTTCTTTGTACTTGACAATAAAGGATACCTTGTCAATGATGCTCCTAAGCTTATAAAGAAGGCAAAAAGGAAATATCCTAAATTAGGAGTGCAGTATGAGGCTGGCCAGAACATGGTTGAGCTTGCGTCTTATCCTTCTGTGAGAGTATTGGATACATTCATAGACCTTCTTGAGAAAATAAAAATGCTTATTGAGGTTGCTGATTCAAATGAATATGTCCTGTATCCTAATGCGACATATCCGGGAATAGCGAAAACAAAGATAACAGAGAGCAGGAAATACCTGGAGCAGGCTGTGATATTCGGAGAAGAAAAAGCCCTGCAGGCTACTTTAGTTGCAGGCTTTCATTATCATTATACCCTGCCAAGAGGTGTTTTTGATTATAAGACCAGATTCTTAAAAGATATAAAGAGTTCAAAACTAAAGCAGGCGATGATTGACAGCTATAACCTGTCTATAGCGTTTGACCCTGCATTGACAACATTATTGCAGAGCTCTCCTTTTGCAAATGGAAAATACCTGGCTAAAGATTCAAGGATACTGATATACAGAGGAGGGGAAAAGCTAGGTTATGATAAAGCTAAATACAGCAAGCACCAGTCTTTAGGAGGATTGCCCCCATATAAACAAACACTTAATGATCTTGTATTCAGCTTAAGGAAGAGACAGCAGAAATGGAAAGAAATGATGATAAAGAAGAATCTTACTCCTAAGTGGATCATTAAAAAAGACAATATTCTTGATTTCACATGGAATCCTGTAAGGATAAATAAGTTAGGCACTTTAGAACTAAGAGGGATGGATATGAACCATCCTAAGTACATAATGGCAATGGCTT